>CAIVSK010000028.1 GCA_903908495.1 Akkermansiaceae bacterium | reverse complement strand
TCAAGGAGTGGGGGCATCGTGCCCCCATTTGCCCATGGGACGCGCACGTGCGGGTCGCCAGACGGCTGCCCTTGCTCTGCGCATGGGCCATGGCGGCCGGATGCGACTCCTTGTGCGCGGCCCTCAAGGAGTGGGGCTCAGATAGGCGTCGATCGCCAGGGCGCTGCGTTTGCCATCGCCCATGGCGAGGATGACGGTGGCGGCGCCGCGGACGATGTCGCCGCCGGCGAAGATGCCGGGGATGCTGGTCATGCCGTTGTCATCGGCCTCGATGTTGCCCCAGCGGTTGAGCTTGAGGTCGGGGCAGGTGGCGGTGAGAAGGGGATTGGCGCGGGTGCCGATGGCCACCACCACCGCATCGCACTCCAACACAAACTCGGAACCGGGGATGGGTTTGGGGCTGCGGCGGCCGGAGGCGTCCGGTTCCCCGAGTTCCATGCGCTGGCACTTGAGGCCGGTGACCCATTTTTTGTCGTTGCCGATGACTTCGAGGGGGGCCACCAGGTTTTCGAAATCGACGCCCTCGGCATCGGCGTGGTGGACTTCCTCGACGCGGGCGGGCATTTCGGCGCGGCTGCGGCGGTACACCAGGATGGCGCGCTCGGCACCGAGACGTTTGGCGGTGCGCACGGCGTCCATGGCGACGTTGCCGCCGCCGACCACCGCGACGCGTCTGGCGCGCAGGATCGGGGTATCGGAGTTCAGGGCGTAGGCCTCCATGAGGTTGACGCGGGTGAGGTACTCGTTGGCGGAATAGACGCCCTTGAGGTTTTCGCCGGCTACGTTCATGAACACCGGCAGGCCGGCACCGTTGGCGATGAACACCGCGTCGAATTGCGCGCGCAATTCGGGCAGCGTGTAGGTGCGGCCGATGACCACGTTGTTCTCGATCTTCACCCCGGCTTGCACCAGTCGCTCGACCTCCTCCTCGACAATGAGCTTGGGCAGGCGGAATTCCGGGATGCCATACACCAGCACGCCACCCGGCTTGTGCAGGGCTTCGTACAGCGTGACCTCATGCCCGAGTTTGACCAGTTCGCCCGCCGCGGTCAGTCCGGCGGGGCCGCCGCCGACGATGGCGACTTTTTTACCGGTGGCGGCGCAGGGTTCGATTTTGACTGCGTCGCGGTTGGAGCGCGCCCAATCGGCGACGAAGCGCTCCAAGTAGCCGATGGCCACGGGTTTGCCCTTGATGCCGCGGACGCATTGCGCCTCGCACTGGGTTTCCTGCGGGCACACCCGGCCGGTGACGGTGGGCAGGGCGTTGTCGCCGAACAAGCTGCGGGCGGCGGCGGTGAGGTCGCCCGCCACGACGAAATCCAGGAAGCGCGGGATGTTGACCATTACCGGGCAGCCCTGCACGCATTTTGGCTCCTTGCACTGGATGCAACGCTGCGCCTCCAAGAGGGCCATTTTTTCGGTGAAACCGAGGTTAACTTCCAGGAAATTGCCGCTGCGTAAAGTGGCATTTTGTTCCGGCATCGATTGCCGGTCGATTTTCATGCGCTCCTTGAGCGGCAGTTTGGGTTCGTTCACGGTTTAGCGGGTGAGGATGGGTCGGGGCGCGCCAGTCCGACGCGGCAGCTGCCGGCCTCGCAGGCCGCGCTGGCTTGTTGTTCAAATTCGCGGTAGGTGCCGAGGCGTTCGGCCAGCAAGTCGAAATCCACCAGATGGCCGTCGAACTCCGGGCCGTCGACACAGGCGAACTTGGTCTGGCCGCCGATATCCACCCGGCAACCGCCACACATTCCGGTACCATCCACCATCACCGGGTTGAGTGATACGATGGTGCGCACGCCAAACGGCCGGGTCAGGTTGGCCACCGCCCGCATCATCGGCACCGGTCCGACCGCGTAGACGATGTCCACGCCGCCAGCTTCCAGCACCTCGCGGGTGGCGTCGGTCACAAACCCCTGGCGGCCGTAGCTGCCGTCGTCGGTGCACACGATCACCTGGCCGAGGCGCCGCAGTTCTTCTTCGAAAATGACCCACTCGCGGGAGCGTCCGCCGATGATGCTGATGACTTCCACGCCGCGCTGGTGCAAGCCGTGGGCGATCGGGTGGACCACCGCCGTGCCCACGCCGCCGCCGACGCAGATGGCGCGGCCGGAGGAGATCATTTCGGTGGGGTGGCCGAGGGGGCCGGAAATGTCGAGAATCGAGTCGCCGACTTCGAGGGCGACCAGGTCGCGGGTGGATTTACCCACCGCCTGGATCACCAGGGCGATGGTGCCGCGGGCGGGATCGGCGTCGGCGATGGTCAGCGGAATGCGCTCAGCGCCGTTGCCGAGGCGGACGATGACGAACTGGCCGGGCTGGCGGATTTCGGCGATGCGGCTGGCCTCGAGATCGAGGCGGGTGACGTTCGGACTGAGCTGGACTTTGGCGGTGACGAGGTGCATGCAACGGGCGGGGCGGGACAAAAAACTTTCCAACGGCAAAGTCAGGCTTGCGGGCCGTGGCGTCAAGTTTGGTTTTGCGGCGCGGACTCACGGTCACCGCAGATCCTTGTATGACCGTCAACTCCGGCGGCTTGAGTTCAGCTTTGCCCGCCTGTACGTTCCAAGCTGGTGCCAAGACTGGCCTCCAATTCCGCCATTTTGGCAGAAAACGCGGAAGTCAGGTTGATTCCAAGCCGGTCCGAAAGCACGAAAATCCACCACAGGCACTCAGCGAGCTTGTCTGGCAAATCCGTGTTCAAATCGCCTTGATACAGCCATCGCCCGTCCGCCGCCATCACCATGCGGCCCAATTCCCCCACATCAGAGACCAAGCCGATCATATCTTCCCCATTCGTCCACGCCGATCCATGGTGGAGGAGCTCGAGTTGATTGTAGATTGCTCGAATCTTCAGTGAACGTTCAATCGCCTGCGAAAAGTCGGTATCGCTTGTTGTTTTCATATGAGTTTTGCCGATCGTAATATCTCCGCGCCGGCTCGGATTGTGCCGCGTCACCCGCGCTCGTGTACAGCGGAAGGCCGGAATGGCAAAGCACAATTCCCCTAATCATTGGCTTCACCATGGGCCATGGCGGCCAGAGTCCGCCACTCCGTGAGTGGGCGCAATGGAGTTGCTGCACTCTTCGCTTTTCATGCAATATCCAACATTCAAAATTGCCCGCAGCTTCCCCTTGTTCAAGGGCTGCCCGGGATGAGGGAACGGAGACATCGTCCTCACAGCGTCAACCCCATCATGTCTGGCCGCCGATTTTCTGAATTTTTGAAATTTGACATCATGATGCAGTACATTGATGCTTTGATGCGTGAGAACGACCATTAATATTGAGGACGGATTGCTGGAGGAGGCGAAAACCCTTGCGCGGCAGAGGAAAAACACGCTTGGGGTGGTGCTGAATGACGCCTTGCGTCTGGGATTGCTCCGCGTCGGTGAACGCTCCCCCGCCAAATCGAATGCTCCCTTGAAGACCTTTCGCGGCGATGGGTTGCAAGCCGGGGTCGATCTTCGCAATTCCTCTGAACTCCTCGATATGATGGAGCAATCATGAAGCTTCTCGATGTCAACGTCCTCGTGGCAGCGCACCGGCAGGATGCGGAGCAGCACCCCGCCATACGTCCGTGGCTGGAGTCAGAGTTGCGAAAACCTCCTGGAATCGCGCTCTCTGATCTCGTGCTGTCCGGCTTCGTGCGTGTGGTGACTCATCCAAAGGTTTTCAAAATTCCGACGCCGCTCAAACAAGCATTGGAATTCGCAGTCGATCTACGAGGCCGATTTGAGGTCACCATCGTCCGTCCCGGGGCAGGCCACTGGGAGATTTTTCTGGAACTCTGCCGGTCCGCCGATGTCCGGGGAAATCTGGTACCCGATGCTTTTCATGCCGCACTGGCCATTGAATATGGTCTCGAATGGATTACCTTCGACCGGGGCTTCGCCCGCTATCCAGGGTTGCGCTGGTCGTGCCCGCTTCCTTGAAAAACGAGGCGCCGAGATAAGCATGCCATATCCAACATTCAAAATTGCCCGCAGTGCTTCCCCTTGTTCAAGGGCATCGACATCGGCCAGTTCCTTGGGTCGGGCGCTGGCCTTTTCCCGACACAAGGTGACGAAAAAAAAGGGCATTCTTGGCTGGTGCATGTTTTGGCATTAGCTCGGGTTTCAGGCACCCCCAAGCAATGGCTTGCGACGGTCACAGGCCGCCGCTACAATCCGCGCCGATGCTTGACCTTCTCACTGCCGCGCTTGCCAGGCGCACGCCGCTGTTCACTGCGGAGACCAACGCGCTGCGCCTCGTGGATGGCAGCGGCGACGGGTTGCCCGGCATCACGTTGGAAGCGTATGCCGGCCACTGGCTGGTGGCCACTCCCGTGGCTGAGGTGTCGGCGGCGCTTGACGCCTGGCTGCGGCAGCAAGGGCATGCCTGCTATAGGAAAACCCTCGACCAGCAGCAAAAAAGTTCACCGCTCCACCACTGCGGGCCGGAACTCAGCGCTCCGTTCCTCATCCGCGAAAACGGCCTTCAGTTTGAGATCGGGTTCCAAGCCGGCTACTCCCAAGGGATTTTTCTCGACCAACGCGACAATCGCGCCGAGGTCCGCCGCTTGCTGCGGCCCGGCCAGCGCCTGCTCAACACGTTTGCCTACACCGGTGCTTTCTCGATCGCCGCCGCCAGCGCCGGCGCGCAAACCACCACTCTCGACCTGTCACAACCGTACCTCGACTGGGCCAAACGCAATTTTTCCCATAACTCGCTTGATCCCGCCGCCCATCATTTTTGCAAGGGAGATACATTCCACTGGCTCCGGCGCTTTGCCAAACAAGGCCGCAAGTTCGACGCCATCATCCTCGATCCGCCGACGTTTTCCCGCGACGACCAAGGCAGGATTTTCCGCGCCGAGCAGGACTTCGGCACCCTCGCCGCTCTCGCACTGGATGTTCTAACACCGGACGGCTGGCTGCTGTGCTGCACCAACTGCCGCAGCCTCGGCGCCGCCGACTTTGAGCGCCAGATTCTATCAGCCTCGCGGCGCTTGCTGCAGACCCGCTCCAGCCCGATGCCCGCCGACTTTACCGGCGAGGCCTATCTGAAATCCGTGTGGGTGAGCGCCTGAGCCGCCCCCCGCCCTTGCAAGCTGCCTACTTTGCCGGGCGCTGGCGGATGGCCACCGGGTCGTCCTGATAGCCGACGGCGAAGTCGATCACGCACAGGGTCTTGAATGTCTTGTGCGGGCCGCTGGCCATCCCGACGAGCCGGAAGTCACCGTCGTAGATGTTGCGCCGATGCCCGCGCCCCGCCACCCCGTCGTCGATGATGAGTGCCATGACAATCTGCCGCGCCTCGTAGAATCCATACGAGATGCACTCGCCCGAGCCATGTTCCACCCGGCCATAGCGCCTGGCCCGGCTGCCGGACATCTCGCCGTCGGTCCCTTCATGGCTCACGATCCCTTTGGGACCGGTGTCCTGGACGTGATCGAGGGCCGCCAACGCCAGCCCTTCGGAAAATTTGAGCGCGGCGACGGGTGCCTGCTTGGCGAGCGCGGCAATGGCCTCATCGACGGCGGCGACGCCCTCGTGGGTCATCATCCTGACCCCCGGGGTCCCGATGAACAGGTTGCCCTTGAACCGGCTCCGCTGGTCCTTGAGATACTCGACGTATTTCCCAGGTGCGGTGCGGGCGAGGTTCAGCTCGTCGAACACCGCCTTTTGGATGCCCTCGCGGGGCGCCGGACCACTGGCCGCAGACGCCGCCGTAGCCATCACCAACCCCAACCAGCCGACCCGCAGCAGCTTGAGAATGGTGACCGCGGCCGGGAAATTAGGTGGCAGGGGGTGGCGCATGGAGACAACAAGATATGCGTTGGGTGGCACTTTGGCCACCACGATGTGGTTGCGAAGCACTGTTTTGGAACTTTCGGCGGGAGTTGTGCCGCGCCGCCGATTTCGCTTGGCGGATCGGGTGGGAGGGCTACTTTCCCGCCAAGGACAATTCCCACACCATGGCGTCCCGGTCCCGGCCTTTGCCGTGCGGAACTTCATGCTTGGGTTTTGTCGCTATTGCCTCCGTCCCCTTATCCCTCCTCCCGCTCCATACCGTTTTTCGATGCGCGCAAACCCGAGTCTCATATTCCCAGCCAATTCCCTCCTGTGTGTTGCCTTGCTGGCGCTGGCCTTGCCGCTGGCCGCCGCCGGGGACATCCAAGTCTTCTTTTCCCCCCACGGCGGCTGCACCGAAGCGGTGGTGGATAATCTCGGGCGGGCCGCCAACAGCGTGTTGGTTCAGGCGTATTCCTTCACCAGCGCCCCCATCGCCAAAGCCCTGGTGGACGCCAGAAAGCGCGGCGTCAACGTCCAGGTGATCCTCGATAAAAGCAACCTCACCGGCCAATATTCCTCGGCGGATTTCGTGGCACACGCCAACATTCCCACCTACATCGACGCAAGACACGCAATCTCGCACAACAAGATCATGGTGATTGATGGAAAAACTATTTTGACTGGGTCGTTTAATTTCACGAAAGCGGCCGAGGGCAGCAACGCTGAGAATTTGTTGGTCATTCAGGATGCCGCCCTCGCCAAGGTCTACACTGCCAACTGGAAGGCGCACCTGGAACATTCCCAAGCCTACCAATCCGCTCCTCCCCTCGCCGCCAAGGCCACTCGCTCAGGCAGTCGTTGAATGCCTGCAGCCTTTTTCAAGGATCGATTCTGCGATTCCTGCTTGCCCTGAGGCCGCGCTTCCCGATGCTGGAGTCGCCCGAGGTGGGGGAATTATGATCGGGATTAACCAACAGTTGATCGCAGAGCGTCCTAACGGGGCTTGAATTCGATCCAATTCAACCGCGCCGCGCTGTTTGAGCGGATGCGGAACGACGACTTGCCGGCGGGGAGGGCCAGCCGGGCATCGAGCGTTTGCCACCCGGTGGACTTGCCGGTGAATTCGGCGAGAATCTTGTCACCGGCCAGCAACTCGATCCTCGCCTCCTTCGGTGCATGATGGGTGTCGGTGAAGTGCCACGTGTAATACCACGAGATTCCCGGGGCAAGCGCCAGAAAGTCTTTCGCGTCCGCTTGGTTGATGCAGACGCCGCGTTTGCGGCTCTTCACCGGTTGGTCGCAGGGGACGATCATGGATTCCGCGGCCGCGGCTACGGCGGTTAGAACGACGGCGGAAGCTAGCAGAAAGAGCGAGTGCTGGTGTTTCATCGGTGAGGGAACGGGACTGGCACCGTGCGCGGAGGTTGGCCGTTGCATGGGGCAATTGGATTTCCAACCCGATAGGCTCTGGCCGGCGGCCAAATTTCTGCAATCGAACGTCCCGGCTTTCTATCAAATTCGGATGATCCTGCGGAGAAAGGCCTGAGAGCACCCGCAGCGGCAAGCCGGGCGCGACCTGCCCACTCATGCGTGGATCCTGCGGGCCGGGCGCGGGGCCATGGGGATCGCGCCGGAACCTACATGAATCCCTTATGTGACGCCTGCGTGCCGACGCAGTTAGGTCGTCCGATTCACCCAATTGGCGAGAGATATACTGCTGGCTATGGTGGCTGCGATGAACACAAAATCCTACCTCAACGCAGTCGGTGCCAAAGTCTCTAGCAAGAGCGGAGGGGGTGTCCGCCCCAGTTTCACCGGCGGTCGGTCCCATGCGGTTTTCAACCTGGGTCTCGACATCAGCGCGCTGCGCCCGCGCCAGCGCTATGTCGTCCGCGCGCTGCTCCAGCGAATGAGCGGCAAGCTCCTGCCCACCCCGCCCGTTCGGCAATCCTGAGCCCCAAGTGGCTGCGACGTCCCCGCCGCAGGCTCCAAGAGGGAGGGGGGGCGGGCGGCGCGCCGGTTTGGCACTGCCGAGCCAAACTGAGCAGGGCTTCCGCGTGTCGGCAGGCGCGGTTTCACGCAGCGGCAGGCAGCCGAGTGCTGCATCCGCCATCTCACCGCCCCAGCAGGGTCGCCAGCAACGCCTGGGTCACCGGGCTGAGCAGCATTGCCGGGCACAAGCCGAGCGCCACCAACAGCAGCGCCGGAATCAGCATGGCCAGCCGGTGCGACATGCTCAGCGCCACCGGAGTGGCATCTGCCGCCTCTCTGACAAACGCCTGCTTCAACACCATCAGATAGTAGTAGAGCGAAATGGCGCTCATCACCGCCCCCAGGCCTACCAGCCAGGTGAGACCCGGGATGCCATCGGTTGTAGACGCGGACATCGCCGCGCCAAACATGACAAACTTGCCGACAAAACCCGCCAGCGGCGGAATGCCCGCCAGCGATGATAGGAAAATCAGCAGCGCCACCGCCTGCAACGGCGAGCGGTGGACCAGCCCGGCGAAGGATCCCAGCGAATCGTCGCCGCGCTCGCGCTCGACTGCGGCGGTCACCGCCAGCGCGCCGAACGTGGCCAAGCCATAGACCACCACATAAAACAGTGCGGCCCCGGCGGCAACGGCACCGTTGGCGGAGATTGCGACTAATAAATATCCGGTGTTGGCCACCGCCGAGTAAGCGAGCAGCCGCCGCACGCTGGTTTGCGCCAGCGCCAGGACATTGCCGAACACCATCGAAACGGCCGCCAACACCCCGATCCACAGCGACCAGCCGGGTTGCATCAGTCCCCAGGCCGCGGAGCCCGCGGCCTCGCCGAAGCCCATCAACAACAAGCGCACCAGCACCACCGCGCCGACCGCCTTGGACGCCGCCGCAATCAGCGCCACGCTGGTGGCCGGCGAACCTTGATAGACGTCCGGTGCCCAATAGTGGAACGGCGCGGCCGCCAGCTTGAAACCCAGCCCGACAACCACCATCACCAAGCCCACCACCGCGAAGGCTGGCAATGAGTGCCCACCTTCCAGCGCGGCCGCCATGGCCGGCAGGGTGAGCGTGTGGCAATAGCCGTAGAGCAAACTCAGCCCGAACAGAAAGAACGCGGCGGACACCCCGCCAAACAGGAAGTACTTCAGCGACGCCTCCGCCGCTTTGGCCGTGCGCGAGAATCCGGCTAACAGATACAGCGAAAGACTCGCCAGTTCGAGCGCGACAAACAGGAACAACAGGTGGGTGGTGCCCACCGTCAGCAGCAGCCCGGTCAGGGCAAACAACAACAGCGCGTGAAACTCACCGGGTTGGGCGATCTCCCGCCGCGCGGGCGGCAGCAGCACCGCCAGCAGACCCAAGCCCAGCACGATCGCCTTGAAGACCCGGGCCAACGGATCCATCACTAACAATGTGGTTCCGGACGCGGGGTTGGCCGGGCAAAAGTTCAGGGCCGCGCAGGCCCCCACGATGCCCAGGCTGGAGATGACGATGGTCAGGTCCACGGGGATCGGACGCCCGGTCCGGGCCTCGATGGTCACGGCCACGCCGAGGAGCAGCAGCGCGGTGATCACCAGCACGGCTTCTGGCAACAGTTGAATGAAGAGTGCGGAGTAGTTCACGGCAGGGAAAGAATCGAGTGGAACAGAGGGGAAGCCAGACCGTCGTCGATGAGCGTCACCCATGGCATCGGATAGACGCCGATCGCCAGCGACACGCTGATCAACAACGCGATGGCGGAAATTTCCGGCCACGTCAGCGGCGGCAACATCGGCGCGGCCGCGTCGGCCGCGTTTCTAACCGGGAAGAAGGCGCGGTGCATGGCCCGCAGCGAAAAGGCGCCGGTGACGATGATGCCCACCGCCACTGGCACGATCAGCCAGGGGTAGGATTTCCACACGCCGATGCCGACGGATATCTCGGCCACAAACCCGCTGAAGCCCGGCAGCCCCATTGACGCCGCAGTGGCCAGGGTGAAGGCAAACGCCGCCCCCGGCAGGGTGCGCCACAGGTCGAAGGCCCCCAGCGCGGTTAGATCACGGGTGTGGGTGCGCTCGTACACCACGCGCCCGGCGATGCCGAAGAGCAGGCCCGCCACGATGCCGTGGGAAATCATTTGCAGCACCGCTCCGCTCAAGCCCCAGTGGGTGGCGGTTGCCAGGCCTAACAAGATGAATCCCATGTGGCTCACGCTCGAGTAACCGATAACGAACTTCAAATCCTTCTGGGTCAGCGCGGTCAGCGCGCCGTAGATGATGCCCACCACCGCCAGTCCGGCGATGACCAGACGCCACTCGGCAAATCCCTGCGGGAATATCGGCATCGCCACGCACAGCGCGCCATACGCCCCGAGCTTCATCACCACCCCGGCCAGCAACATGGAAGCCGCGGTGGGTGCTGCCACGTGACCGGTGGGCGCCCATGTGTGGAACGGCCAAATGCCGCCCAGCACGCCGAAGCCCAGAAACAAAATCGGGAATGCCCAGCTTTGCAGGGCGGGCGCATACTTGACGCTGGCCAGATAGTCGAGGTCGAAGCTGGTGCCGCCGGCGGCCGCATAAGCGACGACCAAGCCGATGAGAATGAGGGCGCTGGACCCGATCGAATAGAGTGTGAGTTTCATCGCGCCGTACTCGCGGTTGGTCGAACCCCAAATCGCGATAAGCATGTACTTGGGCAGGATCACGATCTCATAAAACACAAATAACAGGAACGCATCGCGGCTGAGAAACACGCCGTAGACGCCGCCGATGATGGTCATGAAAAACGCGAAGAATGCCCGCGGCCGCAGCGTTACATTCCATGAGAACAACACTCCGGCAACGGCCACGATGCCTGTTAGCAACAGCAGCGACAGGCTCAAGCCGTTGGCCGCCAGATGGAAGCGAATGCCCAGCTCGGGAATCCACGCCGTGTCAAACGACCACGCCGCGGCATCCGGGTGTTGCAGTTTGGCCAGACAGGCGGCGGCGGCGGCCACCGCTCCGGTAATGGAAGCGACCAAGGCAATGACCCGGGCAAACCCGGCGGATCGGGCGGGCAACAGGAGCACTAACAAGGCCCCGGCGAACGCGGAAATGAGGGTCCAGGCGGGAGTCATGGCAAAATGCGGAGGAGATCGAGAAGCCGCGTGGTGTCGGCATTGAGACAATGGAGGAGAGCCTGGGGCCACAGCCCCGGGATGACGATGAGTGCGATGGCAGGGGCGAGGATCCAGCGCTCGCCGGCCGATAGATCGGGAAACTTGGCACACGCCGGATTGAGCGGACCGTGGAACACCAAGCGCAACAACCGCAGGAAAAACACCGCCGTGAGCAGCAGCCCGATCACCGCCAGCGCCGCCGCCCACGGCACCAGCGCAAACACGCCGGTGAACATCAGAAACTCACCCACGAATCCACTCAGGCCCGGCAGCCCGAGCGAGGCGAAAATGGCGATTCCCATCAAGCCGCACAACACCGGAGCGCGCGAACGCAGTCCGCCGAAGTCCGCCAGGTTGCGGGCTCCGCCGCTGCGTTGCTCCAGCAGACCGATGCAGAAAAAGATCGTGGTGGCAATGATGCCGTGGTTGAACGCTTGCAGGATCGTGCCGGAGATGATCGCCGCATGCGCGCTGCGGTCCGTGTGCACCGCCGCCGCCGCCACCACCGCCATCGCACAGTAGCCGAGGTGGTTGACCGATGAGTAGGCGAGAATGCGCTTCAAGTCGCGCTGCGCCAGCGCCGCCACCGCTCCTAGCAAAACAGTCGCCACCGCCAGCACCATCAGGCTCGGTGCCAGCGCGGGCAACACCTCGGGGAAGATCGGCAGCAAGATGCGCAGCAGGCCGTAGACACCCATTTTCGACAGCAGGCCGGTTAGAAGCATCGTCACAGGGGTGGGTGCTTCGGCATAGGCGGCCGGCAACCAGGCGTGGAATGGAAACACCGGCAGCTTCACCGCCAGCCCGAGAAACACGCACACCGCCACCGCACCTAGCAAGAATTGCCCGCTGTAGCCGGTGCCCGCGAAAGCGGCGGCCATTTTCGGCAGTAATTCATGGTTGGCGGCGAGATGGGCGAGCTTGGAGAAATCCATGGTGCCCACCGCGAGTTGGAGGGCGAGAAAGCCCAACAGCATGAACACGCTGCCGCCCAGCGTCATGATGAAAAACCGCAGTGCGGCGCGCGGCGCGCCCGGCCCGCCCCACAGCCGGATGAGCAGATAGGAAGGAATCAGCGTCATTTCCCAGCACAGGAACCACGGGACGAAATGGCGCGCGGTGAACACCCCGAAGAGCATGCCTTCCAGCACCAGGATCAGCGCGCAATAGGCGCGGCCGCCCTGTTCGAAGCGCAGCGAGGCGGCCAGCGCAAACAAGGTGACCAGACTGGTGAGCACCAAGAACAACCACGACGTGCCATCCACCGCGAAGCGCAGCGAGATGCCCGCATCCGGCAGCCACTGGGATTCCCACGCGGCGAGCACGCCGTTGGACGACTCGACTTGATGCGCCCCGATGAACACCGTCAGCACCAGCGGCAGCAAGGCCCAGATGACGGCCAGGTGCCTGGCGCATGACTTGCCCAATCCCGACCAGCCACCGAGGACGGCGGCACCTAACAATGGAATCAACAGCAGTGAAAGTAACAACATGGCGGAGTTAAGCGATGAGCCAGAAGTAAAGGATGAGAAGAACCGAGGCGCCGAGGCCGATCGCGCGGAGATAGGCCTGCGGGCGTCCGGACTGGCACGCGGAAGCGGAATCGGCGCTGCCCTGCAGGCCGGAACAAATCTGATTGAAGCCGTCGTTCAAACCTTTTTCATCGGCGCGGCCGGTCCAGCGGCCGACCATCTTGATGAGGCCCTCGGTCATCGCCATGAGCGGCACAAACCATTGGCGCTCGATGCCATCCACCACCCGGGCCAGGACGGCCAGCGGCGCGATAATGAACTTCTCATAGGTGGCATCGAAACGCATCCCGTCGCCGAGGAAGCTCCACACCCCGCCCAGCTTGACTTCCAGCGGATCCGGTGCCCGGCTGTCGCCGGACGGATTGCGATAGACCAGCCACGAGGCGCTCACCCCGACGCTCACCAGCACCAGCGACAAGCCGATGAGTTTGAGCGCTTCCGGAGTGGTTAGAGCGGAGCCGTTGAACACGGCCGTCTCGCCTTTCATCCATTCCTCGAACCACGGCCACAGCGGCGTGCCGATGAGCGCGAGCAACACCGCGCCGGCGGCTAACACAAACAACGGCACCAGCATGACAGGCGGGCTTTCGTGCGGATGGGAAACCCCCGGATTGCGCGGCTTGCCGAAAAACACCAGCAGCGCTTGCCGCGTCATGTAGAACGCCGTAAGCAAGGCCGCCGTCGCCGCTAACAAAAATGGACCATGCCCGCCGGGCCAGGTTTCCGCGCTGTGCAACACCGCCTCCTTGCTCCAGAAGCCGGAGAAAACAAACGGGAAGCCGGCCAGTGCCATCATGCCGACGGCATAGGCGACGAAGGTTTTGGGCATTGAGCGGGCGAGGCCGCCCATGCGGCGGATGTCCTGTTCGTCGTGGCAACCGTGAATCACCGAACCGGCGGAGAGGAACAACAGCGCCTTGAAGAACGCGTGGGCAATCAGATGGAACATCGCCGCGGCCACCCCGCCGGTGCCCAGCGCCACCATCATGAATCCGAGTTGCGACACCGTCGAATAGGCCAAAATGCGCTTGATGTCATTTTGCCCGAGGGCCACGCAGGCCGCGTACAAGGCGGTGATTCCGCCGATCCACGCGGTGGCGGATAGAGGCAGGCCGGTTGGCCCGCTGTTCATGAAAATCGGATGGGTGCGGGCCACCAGGAACACCCCGGCAGCCACCATCGTCGCGGCGTGAATCAGCGCGGAAACCGGCGTCGGGCCTTCCATCGCATCCGGCAACCAGGTGTGCAACGGCACTTGGCCCGACTTGCCCATCGCGCCGACCAACAGCAGCAAGGCCGCCGCCGCCGAGACCGTTAGTCCGCCGATGGTGGTGACGCCCGCCAGGCTGCCGAGCACATCGGTTTCCAACAACCCGTGGCCGTGATCGAAAAACAACAGCGTGCCGGTTTGGCCGTAGAGCCAGATCATGCCGAGGAAAAACGCCATGTCGCCCACGCGGGTGGTGATGAACGCCTTTTGTGCCGCCGCCGCCGCCGAGGGTTTTTCAAAATAATAACCGATGAGCAGATACGAGGCGAGGCCCACCAATTCCCACGCCATGAACAACAACAGCAAACTGTTGGAATAGACGACCATCAGCATCGCGCCGGAAAACAGCGACAAAAAGCAGAAAAACCGGCCGAAACGCGCCTCGTGCTTCATGTAGCCGGTGCTGTAGAGGAAAATCCAGAACGCCACAAACGTCACCATCGCGCCCATCGCCGCACTCAGCGGATCCAACACCAGGCCGACCTTCAGCGCCACATCCCCGAAGCTGAACCACGTGCAGGCCGTCTCCAAATGGAACGCTTTTTCATGCACCGGTGCCAGCGCGCAGGCGAGGGCCGCCAGCGCGATGACGCAGGACGTCAGCAACGCGCCGAGCGCCAGCCACGAGGCGGGCCGGCCCATCCGGTTAGGCATGAACGCGGTGATGGCGCCGGCCAGCAGCGGCAACAGCGGCACCAGCCAGAGGAGCAAGGGAAGATGGGGTTGGAGGGCGTCAGCCATGGAGGGAATCGAGGCGGTTGAGATCGGTGGAACGGGTGTGACGGAAGACCATCAGGATGATGGCCAGGCCCACGGCGGCTTCCGCAGCCGCAATCGCGATGGAAAACATGACGAACAGCGGTCCTGTTAGGTCAAACTCCACCGAGCCATAACGCCAGAAGGCGATGAAGTTGATGTTGGCCGCATTGAGCATGAGCTCGATGCCGACCAAAATGAGGATGGCATTGCGGCGGGTGAGCACGGCCAGCAAGCCGAGGGCGAACAGCAGCGAGGACAGGGTGAGCAACAGGGGCAGCGGGTTCATCGGTCGGCTGGGAGTTCGGATTTAGGGCCGGGCTCGCGGGCAAACAACGCGGCGCCTATCAGCACCGCGGTGAGCAACACCCCCACCGTCAACACGGCCGGCACCGCATTTTCAAACAACTCGGTGCCCAGCGCCTGCACCGGCAGCTTGGGATTGGCGTCCTCGAAAGCCGCCACTGGCAGGCCTTTGGAAACCGCGTATAACAAGATGCCCAAGACCGGTGCCACGCAGACCAGCCCCAAGGCCAGCGAGCGCGGGCGGCGGGCGACTTCAGCCGCCTCATCGCCCGGACGGGTGATCAACAACGCGAACACGATCAGGATGGCCACGCCACCGACATATACCATGAATTGGACCAGGCCGATGAACTCGGCACCCACGCTCAGATAGAGCACCGCGACCAGCGCGAGAGCGAGCGCCAGCAACAAGGCCGCATGGACCGGGCGCGCCTTCCACACCGCGCCCAGCGCGGCGAGGAGGATCAGAGGGGAGAGTAATAGCAGCGGGACCATTTGGGGTAGTGGGTTTGAAACCACGGATTACACGGATTTCACGGATTAAGATTGGGTTGAAAGACCCGCCACGTCCGCGTGCCGGGTGAAAAGAATATTGTTTTGAACCTCAATCTTCATTCTGTGTGATCCGTTAAATCCGTGTAATCCGTGGTTAAAAAAAGGTGGTAGAGTTCACAGCACTGCGATTGCGCGGAATCATTCGGCGTAGTGGTAGGTGCGGAGCGAGGGTGCCAGGCGGCGGTTGAAGATGACGGTGATGATGATGAACGGGACCGCCAGGATCGCCGAGCACAGCAGCCAGCTGAGCACTCCGTTGCTGCCGTCCGGATTGGCGGTGAAGTGCCACAGCGCCGCGACCGGCAGCGTGAGCAGCGCGATGGGAATGAGGCAGAGCCAGGCGAAGCGCATCAATTGGTCGACGCGCACCCGCGGGAAAGTGGTGCGCACCCACAGGAAGAAGAAGATGATTGCGGCGAGTTTGCCGAAGAACCAGAACCACGACGGCACAAACCCGAGGCCGGGCAAGGGGGCCTGCCAACCGCCGAGAAACAAGGTGATGCCAAGCCCGGAGATGGCGAACAGCCCGAGGTACTCGCCCATGAAAAACAACGCGTACTTGAATCCGGAGTACTCGGTCATGTGGCCGGCGACGATTTCCGACTCACCTTCCGGCAGGTCGAACGGGCAGCGGTTGCTTTCCGCGTTGGCGGCTATCAGGAAGATGATGCCCGCCACGAAGCCCCAGGGCGTTAGAATGTTCCAAGCCGGGATGAAGCCGAGATGATAGCCGCTCTGGGCCGCCACGATGTCGGCAAGCGAGAGGGTGCCGGAGAGCATGACGACGCTCAGGGCGGAGATGATGAGCGGCAGTTCATAACTGATCATTTGCGAGATTGCGCGCATCGCCCCGAGCATCGGGAACTTCGAGCCGCTGGCCCACCCGGCAATGAACACCGCCACTTCCGTCATGGTGCCGGTGGCGAAGAAAAACACCAGGCCAAGTTCCAGCGGCACCGGCAGCCACTCGCGGCCGTAGGGAATGACTCCCAGCGCCAGAATCGATGGAATGACGATCATGACCGGGGCCACCAAGTGCAGGAACCATTCCGCCTTGGTCGGGACGATGTCTTCCTTGGTGAGCATCTTGATGCCGTCGGCCACCGGTTGGAGAATGCCGAAAATGCCCGCGCGGTTGGGGCCGAGGCGGTTTTGGGCGCGTGCCAGCGTTTTGCGCTCGATCAGCGACAATAGCGCGAAGGCGGATAGAAAGACCGCCACCACCGTGCCGGCCGCCGTGGCGAATGAGGCGAGCGACACCAGCCAGTCCGGTGCCTTGAGCGCTTCCAGCGCCATTTCCACCAAGCGTTGGGGCAGCCGCGGCAGCGACTCACCGGTTAGCAACGGCGGCTTGTCGGTTGCCGCCAGGCCCAGGCTTGGGAAGGAGCCCAGCACCAGGGCGATCAACGCGGGCACTCTCATGCGCCGGTTCCTTTCTCTTGCTCCTCTTTGGCTTTCAATTCCTTTTGTTCCTTTTCCAATTTGGCTTTGGCTACCTTGGCCGCTTGCGCGGCGAGTTTTTTCTCTTCCTCTGCCTTGCGGCGGGCGGCCACCTCGGCCGCTTCCAGCGGGCGGAGCTGGGCGTGATAGTCGGTCGATCGCGCCAGCGTCTCTTTGTTGAAGAGCAGGCCGCCGAAGCGATCGCCGGTGGCCAGTTCGTACTGGCCGTCCATGTAGATTGAATCAAACGGACAAACTTCGGCGCAAATCCCGCAGTTCATGCAGACGGACACATCGATATCAAAGACTTTCGGGCGTTTGAGCGACTTGCCGTTCTCATCGCGGTCCAGCACGATGTAGATGCATTGCGGCGGGCATTCCTTCTCGCAAATCGAACACGCGGTGCAGCGCAGCCCGGCCATGTTGTCCCCATCATAAACCAGGAAGGGGAAATTGCGGAAGTTGGGGCTGATCGGGGCACGCTCCTCGGGATACTGCACGGTCGTCATGCGATCCTTGCGGTAATAACTCTGGATCATGTTGACGGCGGTCACCGCCATGCCCTTGAGCAGTCCGATGCCGGGCAGGGACCAGCCTGCCGCAGGCGGCGGGCTTGAAGCGCGGGTGGTGGGTGCGGGAGATTCCATGCGATGATTATCTATCAACTTCACCTAACACGATATCGACGCTGCCGAGGATGATGACCACGTCGGCGAGGTCGAGGCCGAGGCACATGTCTTCGAGCAATGTCAGGTTGATGAAGCTGGGCGGGCGGATGCGGTAGCGGAATGGATTGGTCGAGCCGTCGCTGATGAGGTAGAAGCCGAGTTCTCCCTTGGGCCCTTCGATGCGGGCGTAGGCCTCGCCGACCGGGGCCTTGAAGTTGCGGATTTTCGACTTCGGGTTGATGAATTGCCCCTCTGGCAATTGGTCGAGTGCCTGGCGCAGGATGGCGAGCGACTCGCGCAATTCCAGGAATCGGATCATCATGCGGTCGTAGCAATCGCCGGTGGTGCCCAGCGGGATGCGGAATTTGAAGCGGTCGTAGATGCCGTAGGGCTCGGCCTTGCGGATGTCATAGGCGACGCCGGCCGCGCGCAACATCGGTCCGGTGATGCCGCCATTGATCAGGGCTTCCTTGGGGAGCGCGCCGACGTTCTGGGTGCGGGCGATGAGCACTTCGTTGCCGATGATGAGGTTTTCCAATTCATCGAGAAAGCGCGGGAATTCATTCACCAAGGTGCTGGCCTTGGCCGCCCAGCCGGCGGGCAGGTCGTTGCGGCAACCGCCGAAGCGCATGAAGTTGGACATCATCCGCGCGCCGGTGAGTTCCTCGAACAAATCGAGGATTTTTTCGCGCTCGCGGAACGCATACATCAGCGCGGTGCCCCAGGCACCCATGTCGCCGAGGAAAAACCCGACAAATGCGGTGTGGTTGATCAGGCGGGTCAGTTCGGCGGTGATGACGCGCATGTACTCGGCGCGCTCCGGCACCTCGATGCCGGCGAGTTTTTCCACGGCCTGGGCATAGGCCCAGTTGTTGGTCAGCGGGCAGATGTAATCGAGGCGGTCGGTGAACGGCATCGACGAGAGGAAGGTGACGCCCTCGGCGATTTTCTCGTGATTGCGGTGAAGGTAGCCGAAGACCGGCTTGAGGCTCACGACGGTTTCGCCGTCGAGCACGACGTTCATGCGGAACACGCCGTGGGTGGAGGGGTGCTGCGGGCCTAACGAGACATGCAGCAATTGGTCCTCATCCAACTCCGGCACAGAGGCAGGGGCGGCGGCGGGCGACATGAACGGGTTGGAAATCATTCGGGAAAATTCAGTTGGAAACCGCGGATTTCAGATTTCAGGTTTGGCGGGGTAATGCAGTTTGGCTTTTTCCAACACGGCATCGTGGGGTGTGGGTTCGTACTCGTAATCGTCGGGTGCCACGTAATCCTTGCGCATCGGGTGATCGACGAATTCCTCCCACATCAGGATGCGGCGCAGGTCCGGATGCCCGGTGAAAATGACGCCGAACAAATCGAAGATTTCGCGTTCCTGGTAGTCGGCGCTGCGATAGACCGCCACCACCGAGGGCACAAACACCTGGGCCTGGCGGTCCAGGGTGCGCGCCCGCAGCACCAGCGGGCCGCAGCGGCGGGCGGTGGAATACAGGTGATAGACGACCTCCAGAAAGCCACCGGCGGCTGGCGCGGTGCCTTCGGGCGGCACCGCCACGGCGTCGGCCTTGGCCGGTTCGGGCCAATCGACGCCGCTCACATTGGATAGGAAATCGAACGCCAGCTCCGGGGTGTCGCGCAGGGTCTGGCACACGGCGACGAGTGAATCGTGAGCGACGAGCAGTGAGTCCTGGGCGGCGGGGCCGGGGTTGCGCAGATGGACGAGGCCGGCCGCGGGCAGGGCGGCCTGCAGGCGGGCGAGGATGGCGGGGAGGTCGGGCGTCATGATTCGCTGGCGTCGCGGGTGATGGCGGGCGGATTCCAAACGTCCGGGTTGAAGGTCGGCTCGAGGTCGTGCGGGCCGAATGCGGGCACCGGCAGGTCGCCGGGGCCGTTGGGATCGGCGTGGCGCGCTCGGCTGCTACCCATGAGTTTTTCCTTGGCAATTTTTTTCTGCAAGGTCATCAGGCCGTGGAGCAAGGCTTCGGGCCGTGGCGGGCAGCCGGGGATGGACACGTCCACCGGGATGAAGCGGTCGATGCCTTTGAGCACGTTGTAGCCATCCTTGAACGGGCCGCCGGAAATCGCGCAAGCGCCCATGGCGATGAC
Source organism: Akkermansiaceae bacterium (assembly GCA_903908495.1). Taxonomy (GTDB): domain Bacteria; phylum Verrucomicrobiota; class Verrucomicrobiia; order Verrucomicrobiales; family Akkermansiaceae; genus Luteolibacter. Next base: position 45,336 of record CAIVSK010000028.1, on the reverse strand, counting down.
GTATTTCGGCTCGGCCATTTGGTTGTAGAGACGGACCACTTGCGGTGCCATTTTCTTGGTCACGGTGCCGGCCACAATCATCAGGTCCGCCTGCCGCGGCGAGGGCCGGAACACCTCGGCACCAAAGCGCGCCATGTCGTATTTGGCCATGGTGGCGGCAATCATCTCGATGGCGCAGCAGGCCAGGCCAAATTGCATCGGCCACAGCGAACTGGAGCGGCCCCAATTGATCAAGCTCTCGAAGGAAGTGACATGCACTCCCTGCGATTTCAGGTCTTCCGCTAGTTTTTGATCAATTGCCATGCGTCTCGAATCGGGTCCTCCGGGTGCTTTTTCAGCTCAATCCGTTGCTCACGCCCCTACCAATCCCTCAGCAGGAAGCAGCAATCAGACTGCGGCCGCCACCCTCGATCCAAGCCAATCACCGAGAATTGCGGCTGCCGGAAGAAGCTAGGGAACGGCCTCGCCGTCAAGCAACAAAAGAACCAAAGCGCAAATTGACCCGGTCGGCTCCGCTCGACCTCTGAAATACGCCGCAGATACCACTTCTTGACTAACGATACAGGGTGCCGCCGAGCAATTGCAGCACGGTGGGCATGTCGGTGACGGGGTGGCCGAGATTGGCCGCGGCGCGGGAGCCCCAGAAGATGCCCCACGGCCGCTGGGCGTGGGGCATTTGCAGCGACGAGCCCACCGGATAGTTGCCGAAGCCGGATGCCTGCAAGGCGCTCAGCGAGGCGAACTGGACATAGCCGGTGGTTTCGCGCGAGTTGTGGCAGACCCGGCAGGCACCCTTGAAGACGTTGCTGTAAAGGCCGGGGTTGGCTGCCCAGGACAGTGCGCCGGTGGTGGGCACGTAGTTTTGGTTGAAGGCGTACAAGTTGGTGAGCGGATTGGGCGTGCCATACCAACCGGCGATGAGGTCGGCGGTGGCGGCGGTGGGGCCGGTGAGCAGGACGCCCTTGTTCATGCGGGCCAGTTCGGCCTGCGGCACGCCGAACTTGGGGTGGTAGGTGTAGCTTTCCAAGTCGAAGGGCAGGAAACGGGACCCGAGGTTGGGGGTTCGGCCGGGGTCGCTGCCGTCGTAAAAATTGCCCCCGTGGCAGGTGACGCACAGATTCGGCACGCCTTTCAAGCCCGCACCGTCGAGGTCCGCCTGCTTGAGCAGCAGGCCATTGCTGCCGTAGACGTAGAAGCGGGTATAGCGCGTCGGGCTGAGTGCTCCGGTGTCGTTGCGCTTGGCAAAGTCCATGCACACCGTGGCGACGGCGCCGCGGCCGCAGATCGCGTCATCCAGCGAGCCGTAGTTGGTGACGGCATAGGCGGTGTCGTAGCCGGCATCGAAGGCGGAGAATTTCACCCGCATCGTCTGGGCGCGGGCGAAGCCGAGATCGCCAAGGTTGTGGTAGTAGGCGGTGGCGTAATCGTCCGCGCTGACGCCGGCGAGCGGCCCGCCGAAGCGCGCGGGAAACCCGTTGAGTGTGCGCCATTGGGCCAGCGTCGCCGGCGCGTTGATGCGGGTGTAATAGTCCTGGGCATCGGCCGCGGAGTTGACGCCGCCGCGGGACAGGAATTGGGTGGGGTTGTTGAGCACGGCGCTGCCGGGTGCAACGGTGGTGAGTTTCGGCTCGGAGTCCTTGAGGGAAACGGCGGCGGCATAGGTGGCAATGGCCGGCAGTGCCGGGATGGCCGGATTGGGCAGGAACGACTTGGTGACGACCGGGGTTTTTTGCATTGGCGACAGGTAGTAGGTGGGCGTCGCCGGGTTCGGATAGTACAGGCCGGGTGCGTGGCGCAGATCGAGCACGTTGAGCTCGGTGACCGCCTGTGAGGGGGCGAACAGGTGACCGGTGTTCACCTGATGGTACCCCTGCGCCGTCACGGGGAAGATCGACTTGCCGACCAGCACATCGAACGGGTAGCCAAGCGTCCGGTCGTTATCGATGAACATCTCAACCAGCGGCCAGTCGTAGCCGACGAGGAAAAGCCCCTTGGTTCCCAGCGAGATGGTGAACTGCCCGGTGCCCGTCTTTTGCGCGTCGGTGCCGGCGCCGTAGCCCCAGCGCTCGAAGTAGCCCGTGGTTTCCACCTGATGGTAGCCGGGCAGCGTCGTGCCGGGAACGGAGGCGGGAACTTTCAACGTCAGCGTGCAGGCGGCGGTGGGCATCAGCGGCACGCCGACATAATCGGTGATCTCGAACCATACGCCGCCATAGGCCAGGATGCCGTTGCGCAGATTCGTCCCGCGCACTTCCGCACCGGGCGGCAGGGGGTGCCGCACCGTGGGATCAAACGTCGTCATCGTCACAATGATGTCGCCGTACCAATGCTGATTGAGCGGATCGATCACTTCGCCCCATGGAATGGTGACCGTACCGCCGAGCGGATGGGTGAAAACGCGCGGTCCGCTGGGATTCTGCGATTGGTAGCTGGTCGTCGTCGCGGTCACGCAATACGTCGCCTCCGTCGGCAGGCGCGACTCGAAGGGCCAGAGAAACCGCATGAAGCCGGGCTTGTCCACCCGCACGAGGTAGGGCGGGACGGAGGTCGGATCGACGGGCAGCTCGAAGTAGCCGCCGGCGTTGTTATTGATGGTGGTGGTGCTGCTCGGCGAGAGCGGGCCGGAATGGGTGACGGTGATGGTGGCGGGAAGTGCGCCGGCGATGACATCCGGCCCGTACGGACTCCACTGGCCGACCAGCCCGGACCAGCAACCGACCCCGGCGATGGTGGCGCCGCCGCCTTCAGCGATGGCGATGCCAAAGTAGGGGCCGATATCGATGGGCGCGGGGATGAACCTGACGCGCACCATCCCGCCGTCCAGCACATCGCCGGACCCGGGTGCGTCCGGACCGGGCGGCTGGTTGAAAACGAATACCGGCGCGGTGCCGGTCGCCAGTTGTTTTTCGCCGTTGAATTCGGCGATCCAGCGCGGCTCGAGCGCCAGGCCGTCCGGGTTGTCGATCTCGCCGCTGACGGTCACCGGCACACCGGGGGTGATGCTTTGGACTTCCTTGCCGTTTTGGAAAAAGGTCACCCGTTTGACGGTGGGCAGGGTTTCTGCAAACCGCAGATCGATCCGCGCCAGCTTCGAGGGAGCTGCGGTGACCGCCGTGACGCGCTGATGCAGGCCTTGGTAGTCCATCACCAGCGACAGCGGGTAATCCGCGCTGGTCAGGCCGGTGAGTGCCCATGCACCGCTGCGGTTGGGACGGATCGCGCGCTCCGTGCCGCTTGCCAGCACCGCCCGCAATTGCGCCTCAACGTGGATGCCGAATTCCTCGATGTCGTTGCGTGCCGGGCTGCCGTCGGCCAGCGCCAGCGTGCCAACCAAGGTGGCGCCGGGCGTCGACGTCCCGCCCGGCAGGCGGATGGGCATGATCGCAACGCCGCCCTCCGGCACCGTCACCGGAGTCTTCAGCACCCCGGTCTGCCCTTGAAATCCGTAGCCGATCAGATAGTCGCCGGCCGGCAGATTCGCAAAGCGGACCTGCCCGTTGTCGTCGGCCGTGGCGGCCCGCGCCTGCGCCTTCGGGTTTGCCGCCGCAATGAGCGTGATTCCCGCACCTTCCGCCACCACGTCAAATGCCTCGCCGCTGCTGAGTTGGAACGATTGCACCGCCGTGCCCGCCAGCACACCTTTCGGCCCGAACACCCCGCTGACCGGTGCCGCTGGCGGTCCTTCGCCCGCGCCGTTGGTCGCCGCCACGGTGATGAAATACGTCCCGCCGGCTGTCAGGCCCTGGATCTCGACCGCATTCGCCAATGGCACGACCAGCCGCAGCAGGCTGTTGACCGGGCCGACGTCGGGGCTCAGCCCGACATACACGACGTAGCCGGCGGCATCGCTGGTCGAGTCCCACTCGAGTTGGAAATGATCGCCGACCATCACGAGCCGCGGATTGGGCGGCGCCACAGGCAGGCCCGGCGCTTGCAGCCTGAAAAACGCGCGCGGCGGCGTCGCCTGAAACTCCGCCTGCCAAGCATCGCCGCCCAGCGGTTGCGCCCCGGCCAGCGGTTGCCAGCCGCTCGCATTGCCGAGTGTATCCGACCACACCAGCTGCGTCGTGCCGGCGGTGGCTTGCCAGCGCAGCACCAGACGCCGGCCCGCCTGCATCTCAAGGGCAAGCTGCGGCGCGTCCTGCGCCACGGCGGTCGGGGTGAAATGCGCCAGCAGCGACGCCGAAATCATGACGAGACGGAACCAGGGTTGCATAAGTCGGAAGGGTTGGAGGTCGGGTAACTGGAAAAGCTCGATTGCCGCCGGACGATTCCGCCGCAGTCAACTGCGGCCGGAATTGCCGGGATGCCGGGCGGCGTTCGGGTGCCAATCGCGCAAATCCAGCCGACAAACTATCCCAGGCCCCGCATAATGCAAGAAATCTACTTCTTTATTTCTTGGTCGGTCCGCCGGGTGCTCAAGCCCATGCACTCCCTGCCAACACCCATTCCAGCCGCAAGCGCCACCGGCCGCCGAAAGTAACGCGGGACGCCGGGGCGCGCGACGGCAGGCCCGCCGGAAACGAATTTGCCGAAATTTCTAAAAAAAAACCTTGCCTAGGGGTAGGGAGCGTGTTGATCTCCCTGCCCGCCCACAATGGCGGAGCAACTCCACATTTCCCCAAACGGCCATGGCCTACGCAGTGATCAAAACCGGCGGCAAACAATACCGCATCCAACAAGGCGAACAATTCGACGTCGAAAAGCTCGACGCCGAAGTCGATTCTGAAATCCAATTCACCGACGTCCTGATTTTGGGCGAAGGCGAAAGTGTCAAGATCGGTGCCCCCACCGTGGCCGGTGCCTTGGTCACCGCCAAGGTCGTCAGCCAATTCCGCGGACCCAAAGGCATCGCGTTCAAGTTCAAGCGCCGCAAGGGGTTCCACAAGACCAAGGGCTTCCGTCGTCACCTCACCAAGCTCGAGATCGTCTCGATCGCCGGCTAATCCCCATCCCCACCCCCTCTTACCATGGCCCATAAAAAAGGACAAGGCTCCGTCAAAAACGGTCGCGATTCCCGCAGCAAACGCCTCGGCGTGAAAAAATTCGGCGGTCAAGCCGTCATCGCCGGCAATATCATCATTCGTCAGCGCGGCACCAAGGTGCATCCGGGCATCGGCGTCGGCATGGGCCGCGATCACACGCTCTTTGCGCTGGTCGATGGCAAGGTGCTCTTCGACCGCGAAGGCCGCCGCGTCAACATCGCCGTGCCGGCCGCTGCGCCTGCCGCCGCTGCCGCGAACTGAGACCCTCTCCGGTTTTTCTTCCAGCCGCACTCTCTCACCGGAGTGCGGCTTTTTTAGTGGGACTGCGCAGCCGGCCCGATACGGACAGTCTGGCGCTGCGTTAGAGGACGCGATGCTCGTAAAAAAACCGCAGACGGCGGCTGCCATCTGCGGTTGAAGGGAACTAATGTTCGTTAGATATTATTTGGTGGCATCGGGAGCCGGAGTCGGAGCCGGAGCGGCAGGAGGAGCGGCAGGAGGAGTGGCTCCGCCTGCAGCGCCGCCGCGGCGACCGCCGGTGCCGGTGCGACCACCCTGGCCGCCGCCGCCCATGAAGCGTTCGCTGGCAGGGATGGCCTTGCGTTCTTCGTCGGAAAGTTTGCCGTCGCCGTCTTTGTCATACTTCTTGATCATTTCGGCTTCGCGGTCGGCGCGCATCTTGGCGATTTCTTCCGGGTCGAGCTTGCCATTCTTGTTGGCGTCATATTTTTCCAGGTTGGCTTTCTGCATGGCTTCAGCCTTCGCCTTGCGGGCGTCCTGCATCGCTTTCAGCTCGGTCTCGTCGAGTTTGCCGTCGCCATTCTTGTCAAATTCCTTGATTTGTTCGGCGGTGGGAGCGCGCGGGGTGCGGGCGGGGCGGGTGGGGGCGGCCGGTGTGTCTTGGGCGGCGACAAAGGCGCTGGAGCCAAGAAGGGTGGCGAGGGCGATGAGCGTGGTGGCTTTCATGTGGTTCGGTTGTTCAGTTGTTGGTTGAGTCAGTAACGGGACGGAGGCCGGTTAGGCCGCTGTCTGAGCCATTGAACCGCCGGTGGAAAAAAAGGTTGCGGGTGAAATCGAGGAATAAGTTGCCAGAGGTTGGCGCAAGGGATTGGATGGCGTTGAGCCATGGCCGAAACCGCCCCCATTCCCGCCCCCTCGAAAGCGCGCGTTTTTGCCCGGCGCGCTGGCAGCACCGTGTTTTTGTGGGGATTGATCGGAGTGGCCTTTGCGAGCATGTGGGCCTGGGCCTATCTGGGCTTGATCACATTGTTGACGGTGGTGGCCACGCGCGAATATTTCCGGATGTTGGAGGCGGCCGGGCTGCGGTGTTTTCCGCGCTTCGGACTGGGCCTGGCGCTGGTGTATTGCGGCGTGCTGCACGCCGGGTTTTTCCGGTTGGCGGGTGGCAGCTTGGCCGGTTGGGACCTGTTCGCCATCAGTGTGGCGCTGTGCGGGGCGTTTATTTTGCAGATGCGCGAGCCGATCCGCGGGATCGAGAGCTTGGTGGCGGTGATGCTGACCCTGGGTGGATTTGTTTATGTGGCGCTGTTGTTTAATTTTACGGCCAAATTGTTGTTTCTGGCTCCGTCCTGGCAGCTGGCATCGGGCAAAGTGGCGGCACCTGCGGCGATTTTGGTGATGTGGCTGTTAGCGGTGACCAAGTTTACGGACATGGGTGCCTATTTGGTCGGCTCGCTGATCGGGCGGCACAAGATGATTCCGCACGTGAGCCCGGGAAAAACCTGGGAGGGGCTGGGCGGCGCGCTGGTCTTTTCGCAATTGGCCGGCTGCGGCCTCTACGCGTGGTTGCCGCAGCAGCTTGCGGTGCTGGGCGGTTGGGGCCACGTGGTGTTTTTGGGCTTCTTGCTGGCGATTTTGGCGGTGCTGGGGGATTTGGCGGAGAGCGTGCTCAAACGCGCATTGCAGGCCAAGGATTCCGGGCGCATGTTGCCGGGCATCGGCGGCGCGTTGGATTTGATCGACAGCATCTGCTTCACCGCCCCCGCACTGTATTTCTATCTGCAATGGGTGCTGCTCCCCGCGCCATGAGCCAGCCCCGCAAACGCCGCGTCGTGCTGCTCGGATCCACCGGCTCCATCGGTTGCTCCACCCTCAAGGTGGCTGCCCAACTCCCTGAGCACATCGAGATCGTCGGCCTCGCCGCCGCCAGCAGCATCGAAAAACTCGCCCAACAGGCGCGCAACACCGGGGTGCGCGAGGTGGCAATTTATGATGCCGACAAGGCGGCCGCTCTGCGCGCCTTGTTGCCGCCGGGAGTGCGGGTTCATGTCGGGGCCGAGGGCTTGGCCCACTTGGCGACGCTGGCTGCGGCCGATATCGTGTTGGTGGCCATTGTTGGCACCGCCGGCTTGCAACCAGCGCTGGCGGCCATCGAGGCGGGCAAGGACCTCGCGATCGCCTCCAAGGAAATCCTGGTCATGGCCGGCGAGGTCATCACCACCGCTGCCGCCCGCCACGGCGTGAAATTGCTGCCGGTGGATAGCGAGCACAACGCGATTTTCCAATGCCTCGACGGCCAGCGCGGCGGGGCGGACGAGGTGGCACGGCTGGTGCTGACCGCTTCCGGCGGCCCGTTCCGGACGCTGCCGGCGGCAGACTTGGCGCGGGTGACCCCGGAGCAAGCCTTGCGCCACCCGACCTGGGACATGGGGCCCAAGGTCACCATCGACTCCGCCACCTTGTTCAACAAGGGACTGGAAATGATCGAGGCCCGCTGGTTGTTCGGCATCGGCATGGACCGCATCGATGTGCTGGTCCACCCGCAGAGCATCGTCCACTCGATGGTCGAGTTTCGCGATGGCTCGCTGCTGGCCCAACTGAGCCGAACCGACATGTGCTTCCCCATCCAGTACGCGCTGACCTGGCCGGACCGCGTGGCCGGCGGCTTGCGCGCTCCGGATTTCGCCGCTTTGGCCAAGCTGGAATTCGAGGCCCCGCGCGACGACGCGTTTCCGGCGCTGGGACTCGCGCGGCGGGCCGGTCTGTGTGGCGGCACGCTGCCGGCGGTGTTAAACGCGGCCAACGAGGTGGCCGTGGCGGCTTTCCGCAACGGGCGGCTCACCTTCCCTGGCATCTGGGCCTGTGTCGCCGCCGCAATGGATGCCCACCAAGTCCAGCCGTCGGGCTCGCTCGCCGCAGTCGTCGCCGCCGACCACTGGGCTCGACAAGCCGCCGATGCCTTTTGTCAAAACTGCGCATAATTGCCTGTCACCCGCGATTTTCAGATTCCCTTTTCCGATCCCTCCCCGCTATTCTCTCCTTTTATGAATCACCCGTCCCGCCCCGCCGCCTTGTTGTTGATGTTGTTGTTGCTGCCCGCGGCCGCCAGCGCCTCGCCAGCCGATGCCGAACGGGTGGAAAAAGCCTACCAACTCTCGCTCGACAAGTGGGCGCTGGAGGTGCGTGCCGCCACCACCACCGACGCCCGCACCAAGGCCCTGAGCGCCCGCCCGGACCCGGCCGCAGCCGCCAAACAAATGTGGGCAGTCATCAGCCCCGATCTGCGCGAAGCTTGGAGCGTCGAGCCCACAGCCTGGTTTCTGGGCATCTCCGCCGGACTGCGCACCACCCAGCCCAACGGCAGCAGCAGCCGCACCTTCACCGAGGAAATCAATGCCGTCTACGCCGCCATTGAAAACTACCACCTGAAAAACCCCAAGCTCCCGCCGGTCTGCCTCGCCCTGGCCGCCAGCGAGGACCCGCGCTCATTGACTTTGCTCGAAAAAATCCAAACCGCCCATGCCGATCCCAAGGTCCAAGGCGTCGCGGCCCTCGCCATCGCCATGCGCCTTAAATTCCTCGGCGATGAACCGGCCCTCAAAAGCAAGCGCCTGACGCTCCTGCGCAAGGCCATCATCGATAGCGCCGAGGTCGAAATCAACGGCACCTCGGTGGCCAAGCTCGCCGAGGAAGAACTTTACATCATCCGCTTCCTCTCCAAAGGCCAGGTCGCGCCCGATCTTCAGGGCAACGATTCCGGCCCGCGTCCAATGAAATTGTCCGACTCCGCGGGCAAGGTCGTCGTCCTCCTGTTCTGGAACAGCGGTATCCAGGAGGCGGCCCGGGTCCTCCAAATGGCCTCCGCCATGGAGAAAAAATTCGCCGGCAAACCCTTCGCCGTCATCGGCGTCAATAATGACACCACTGCCAACCTGCGCGAATGGCAAAAAACCCCCGACTTCGTCACCTTCCCCAATTTCTCCGACCCCCAGAACCTCCTCGCCCATGAATATCGCATCGGCACCTGGCCCCTGGCTTATGTCCTCGATGGCACCCGCAAAATCCACTATGCAGGCCCGCCCGGCTCATTCGTCGAAATCGCCGCCGCCGCCTTGCTCGACGATGCCAAGCCCGCCGCCAAATAGCCCCGCTGGGCATCCTGCTATCTCTAGCCGGAAAGTCGTTTCGTTTTATTGATGGAAAGCGCAGCCGTGCGAAGTATTGGACCGATGATGAAAAACACATTCGTTCTCACCGCGTTGGCTGCCGGAGCCGTCACTGCCCTCAGCCCGCGCCCGGCATGCGCGGAGTTTGCCATTCACGACGGCGACCGGGTTGTGCTGCTCGGCGACAGCATCACCGAGCAACGCCTCTACACCAGCTACCTCGAGGCCTACACGCTCACCCGCTACCCGCAGTGGCACTTGACCTTCCGCAACATTGGTTGGGGCGGCGATACCGCGCCGGGCGGCTTGAACCGCGCCCAGCGCGACATGCTGCCGCTCAAACCGACGTTCGTGACCATCGACTTCGGCATGAACGACCACGGCTACAAGGCGTTTCAGCAAGACATTTTCGACAACTACGTCGATAAGCAGACGCAGCTGGTCACCCTGCTCAAGGCGCAGCCGGCGCGGGTCGCACTCCTCACGCCCCAGCCCATCGAAGACAAGCGCCCGGATCCCGACAAGGACGTCCGCAACCAGTCGCTGCGCAAAATGTCCGACGGCCTGCGCGACGTCGCCAATAAACAGGAAGTCCTTTTCGTCGACCAGTTCGATCCGTACATGACCGTGATGCTCAAGGCCCGCCAGGCCGATCCCAACGCCGTCATCGGCGGTGGCGACGCGGTCCATCCGGGCCCGGCCGGCCACACCGTCATGGCCTGCGCCATCCTGAAAGGCCTCGGCGCCACCGCTGCCGTGTCGAGCGCGACGCTGGACGCCGCCACTAGCAAAGTCACGGCCGCGACCGGCTGCCAGATCACCCATCTGCAAGTGAGCGGCGGTGTGGTTCGTTTCACCCGCAAGGACGAGGCGCTGCCGCTGCCGGTCGATCCGGCCGCCGAGGCGGTGACGAAACTCATTCCGCTGTTGCAGGACTTGAGCCGCTACGAACTGAAGGTCACCGGCCTGACGGCCCCGAAATATCAGCTCCTGATTGATGACCAGCCGAGTGCCACCTTCACGGCGCAGGAATTGGCCCAAGGCTGCAACCTGACGCTCACCGCCGGACCGATCACCGCCCAAGCCCGCCAGGTGTTGGCCCTGGTGGTGGAGAAAAACAACACGTTCTTCAACCGCTGGCGCTCCGTTCAATTGTTCTCGCTGCCGGACTGGGCCAAGAACCCGGCCGTTGAGGCCAGCCGCACGCAGGAACTGGCACGCCTCGACGGAGCCATCGCACAGATCGAAACCAAGATCAACGCCGCCCGCCTGCCACAGCCGCACTCGTTTGTCCTCCAACCGGCCACTCCCTGAACCCGTTCTGGCAATCAGTTCGTGATTCATGACCCGGCCAGCGTCGCCCGCCTGTGTGAAGTCCTGATGCGTTCCAAATGAAAAATCGGGGATTTTTTTCGCAGCCCGCGGGCCGATTCCGACGGGAGCACCGGTGCGCCTCAGCCACGCGCAGGTCGGCTGCGCCATGCGCCGGCCCCGGCGGCAGATCTATCTGACATCTGGCGCGAGACCCCTGAGCAACCTGGAAAACACCATCAGCAACAATCCGGCGGCCACCGGCAGCAGCGTGATTTTAAGATACATCACCGGCCAGTGTTGAACCGCCTCGGAACTGAAGGCCCCGGCTAACAACCCGGCGATCAGATTGCCGAGCGCCGTCGCCAAAAACCACAGTCCCATCATTTGCCCGACCAGCTTGCGCGGCGCCAGCTTGGTCACCGAGCTGAGCCCGACCGGGCTCAGGCACAACTCACCGACGGTGTGGATCAGATAGGTGGCCACCAGCCACACTGGCAGCACCTGTTTGCCCGCGGCAACGAAGCCCGACGCCGCGGCCATGACGCCGAAGCCCAGCGCCAGAAACATCAGCCCGAGGCCGAACTTCATCGGGATCGAGGGGTTGCGGTTGCGGCGGGCGAGCGCCACCCACAGTGCGGCCATCACCGGGGCCAGCGCGATGACAAACACCGCGCCCAACGATTGAAACCATCCCGCCGGAATCACAAACCCACCCGCGCCAATCACCCGGTCGGTGTGGCGTTCCGCAAACAAATTGAACGACGAGCCGGCCTGTTCGAAACCCGCCCAGAACAACGCCGCGGCCAAAAACAACACCAACACCAGCAGCACCCGTCGCTTCTCATTGCGGTCCAGACCTAGCAATAACAGCACGTACGCAAAATAGACCGCAGCAATGAGGACAATGACCCATGACGCCAAACGGGCGATGGCGGGTGGATAGATAACGATGATCCCCGCCAGGCACAACCCGACCAAGCCGGCCGCCACCGCCACCATGCCCGCCCCAATCCCCATGCCCACCCGACCCACACGCCTGCTCTCCGGCAAGGCTCCACCGGCATCTCCTAACCAGTGCTGCGTCCACCGGAACTGTGTCAGGCCCAGTACCATGCCCACTCCCGCAGCGGCAAACCCCCAGTGCCAGCCGAGCTGCTGGGCGAGATAGCAGCAGGCGATGGGCCCCAGCGCCGCGCCGAGATTCACCCCCATGTAAAAGATGGTGAAGCCGGCGTCCCGGCGGGCCCCGCCCTCCGGATAGAGCTCACCGACCAAGGCGCTCATGTTGGGTTTGAGGATGCCACTGCCGACCACCACCAGCACCAAGCCGAGATAAAACGTCTGGGTCCACGGCACCGCCAGCGTGAAATGCCCCAGCGCGATGATAATGCCACCATACCACACCGTCCTCTGGGCACCGAAAATGCGGTCGGAGATCCAGCCGCCGGGCAGTGCCATCAGATAGACACCCGCCGTATACAGCCCGTAGATGGCCGTGGCGTCCTCGTCGCTGAGGCCCATTCCACCACTGGCAGTTTCCCTAACCATAAAAAGAACCAGCAATGCCCGCATGCCATAATAGCTGAAGCGTTCCCACATCTCGGTGAAAAACAGCGTGCGCAGGCCGCGCGGGTGGCGGCGTGCGGCGGGTCCTGCGGGTTCCACCAGAATATCACTCATCAACGGCGGGGGCGGCGCGACACGGGCGGAATTGGCTCATCGAAAAGTTTCCAGCGGGCGCTCACTCGTGCCGGCGCCGGCCCGCACTCGCTGCCAGCGCCTCTATCTTGATTCTTCCCGAGTAAAAATCATCGAACAAGGCGAAGGCCTCCGGATCGTATTTCTTCAAGCCGTCCCTGCCATTCTCAGGCTTGGGCCCCTTCATGCCCATGTCGCCGAAGGTGCCGAAATACCACATCGTCAACTCGGCGAAAAACTCGTCCGGATTGGACCCTGCATAGGATTGGACCCACAGGTTGTTCTTGAGCGAACGCTCGCGCTGCTCGTCGAAGCGCTTGCGAACCTCGGCGGTCATGCCGGCATTGCGGATGTTGTGGGCAAACTCATGAATGCAGATGTCGCGGCCCCGATAGTGATCCTTGTCGAGCCGCAGCAGGTTCTCCTCGCCGCAGGACGTCAGCAGGCCGCCGAGCCCGCGGGTGCGCTCGTCCACGGTCTGGCCGCCGTATGAGTCAATCTTCTCGCCCTTCATGTGGCGGTGTTCCGGCAGGTCGGACGTCACCTGGTCCTTGCCGATGATATGCAGTTGCGCGCCGGCTCTAACCAGGTTGGCGAGCACCACCGGTTGATGCTCCATGAGGGTGTCGAGCCGATGATAGGCCTCGCCCAAGGCGGCGTCGCTCACCACCTCGTGCGCCTTGATGGGAATCCCGTGATAGTCGAGTTGCTTGGAAAAAAATCCCTGCTCGGGCGGCGTGATTTGTTGGATGGCGGGCATGGCCTCGCGGCGGATCATGCGCAGACCAAACACGGCGGCGATCTCGTTGCCCCCCGTCGCTTGAAACCGCAAAGTGACCTTGCTCTTGTCTTTCAAAGCCGCGGCCGGCAGCGGGTATTCCACATCGAAAAACTGCTGCGGCCCGCGCGGCTCGATGGCCTGCTCGGCAACCTTGTTGCCGTCTAGCAAAATATCGAACGTCCGTTTGCGCCATTCATCCCGCGTGTAGGTCACCACCAACACCATCGGCTTGGCTGCCTCCACCGGGACGTCAAACGAGAACCACTTGCTGCCCCGGCGGCAGGCCCTGCCCATCACTCGGTCCGGCGCGGTGTCTTCGCCTTGTTGATGGAAGTCGCGCTCAGGCTGCATTTCACCCGGTTGCACAAACGCCACGGTGGCGGCCTCCAGCTTGAGTTGGCGCTCGCGCTGGCGGGCGATCTCGTCGGACTTCTCCTGCCAGCTTGCCGGCGTAAACAAGTCCCAGTAGGCCGCGTAGCGGTGCCGTTGCAGTTGATAGAACGGCATCAACTCCACCTCACTATCTCGCCCAACGCCGGCACTCCGGAACACCCCGGCTTGTCCTGCCACCGGCTTGAGCCACTCATCGACCGGGCGGCCGGCGGCGACCAGAACCGGTATCGCCTTGAGGTCCTCGGCATGACCGGAGTGTGCGTTCGGGTGTCCACTGCTGCCACCGATTTTGCCGGCTAACACCAGCGGCCCCCACAGGATGGCGACGCGGTTCGGATTGTCCGGCAACGGTTCGATATGAAGCGCCTTGGGCAAGGCGATTTCCACCGTGTCGCCATCGTGCCAGGTGCGCCGGAATTCGACAAAACAACCGGTATTGGCAGGCACGACGGCAGGGGACTGGCCAGCGACTGCTAGACCGTTGATCTTCACCGCAAAGCCGGCACCCGCCCACCATGGCCGCCGCAGCGCCAGCGTGAATTCCCTCGCCGCCGCCAATTTGAGGCGCAGGCTTGCCGATTCGCCTAACGGAAAATCGGTCTTCATTTCAAGCGCCACCCCCGCAGCCCGCCAGGTGGCGGTCGATGGCGCATACAGGTTGACCCACAGCTTGTCGCCATTTTCATGATAGATGCCGTCGCCGTGCAAGGCGTGGCTTTCCATGCCGCTGCCGACGCAGCAGGTGAAGCTGCCCAACATGTCGGAATATTCCCGCTCCACGCCGCGGCCGACCGGCACCATATAACAGGTGGAGCCATTTTGCGGATCGATCGAGCCGAGCACATGATTGAACAGCGCCCGCTCCTGAAAGTCGGCATAGGCGGCGGACGGCGCAAAGGTGAACAAGCGCCGGGTGAGCTTGAGCATATTATAGACATTGCAGGACTCCGCGGTGCGGCCGTCGATGCGCTCGTTGAAGTGATCGGCCTCGCCGAAGTATTCGTCCTTGCCGTCGCCACCGGTGGCATAACTGTGATGGTGGGCGACACGCTCCCAGAAGAACGTCGCGGCTGTCAGATCCTCGGCGTCGCCGGTGGCGGCATAGCGTTCCATCGAACCAAGGAGCTTCGGAATCTGGGTGTTGCCGTGCTTGCCCGCCAAATTGTCCTTTTGCTGCTTCAGCCCGTCGGTGACGGCGTGATGCTCGAACTTGTGGGACAACTCCAGCCAGCGCGCGTCGCCGGTGTCGACATAGAGATCGACCATCACTTCGTTCATGCCGCCAAACTCGGTGTTGAGAATGGTTTGGACCTGCGCCGCATCCAGCTTGGCAAACACCCGCTCGGCCCACGCCGCGAACTTGACCTCCAGCTCCAACGCCGTCTTGCTGCCGGCATAGCGATAGGCATCGCGCAGCCCGGCATAGGTCTTGTGGAGCACATAATACGGCGACCACATTCCGTTGAGGTCAAACCCGCCGGAGTGGATCTTGCCCGCCGCCACGTCCTGCTCGAAAATGCCCGCCGCGTCACGGCCCTGCGCATCGGTTAGAGCACCCAGATACCCGTTGCCGCGCTTGTCCTGGACCTCCTTGAATTGCGCGACGAGTTGATCGGCGCGCTGCTTGAACCGGTCATCGCCGGTGGCCGCATACATCAGGCTCACCGCCGAGAGGTAATGCCCGGCGATGTGCCCGGTCAATTGTTTGCCTTCCACCGAATCCCAGCCGCCGTAGCCCTTGGCCTTGGTCTCAAGCCCCGCCCGCAACCGGTAGCCGGCCACCAGACGGTCCACTTCCAGGGACAGCAGGTACTTGGCATCGAGGTCCTGCGCCTGCTTGAGCGGTCCGCCGGTTAGACGGACAGCGGTTAGCGGCAGCGCGCGTGCCACTGCGGGTGGAGCCGCGGGGTTGGGGGCGGCATGGGCGATGGCAAGGAGGGTCATCTGACAGGTGAGCAAGCGTTTCACGGACATGGTTCTATGGGATTTCTAATTGACTTTCCACTCTGAAATTCCGCCCGAGCGGCCGCCGAGCTTGGCTTCCAGCTTGATGGCGCTCGTCGTCACCGGCGCGAAGTTAACAACGTTGAATTTGTCTTTCTCCAAGCCGTAGGGCGTTGTGTTCTTGCATTCCAGCCACTTGTCGCCCATCTTGTAGTATAGTTTCCATGCCACCGGGGTGGTGGTGGCGTCCTCGTCGATGAACCAATACACCTCGGACTTCGAGACCGTCTTGGGCTTGTCAAATTTCCAGATGACATATTCGGTGCTGTTGGACTGCGGCCACCATGAGAAATGCGGCACCGTTTTGTCATTGGATGCCTTGGGTACCAGGCCGTCCCACAGTGCCGACATCGGCGTGGCCGGGTGGGTGGCGGACGCGATGGGCTCCTGGAACGCTGCCCATTCCTTGGCCTCCGGGCCGTCGCCAATCCGCGGCAATTGGGATACCCGCAAGCGGCCCGCACCCATCGGAATCATCGCAATCGTCTCGGCCGCGGCGCTGCTCTTGATCGGGCTCGCTTGCAGGGCGTCGATGGTGCCCCAGTAATTCTCGGTCCAGTTAGGAATCTTCTTCGCCTGTGCCAGCAACTCGACCGGTGCCTGGTCCCACTTGAATGGCTGGTCGTCCGCGGGCCATGTTTTGGTAACCACCTTGAATGACTTGGCCGGATCGCCCTGGGCGATGACCAGGCCGTAATTCCACGGACTGCCTGCCAGAATTTCCCAGGCCGCCCACTTCCGATGCTCTTCTGTCCGATAGGGCACGTATTTCTCAGCAATCTTCACCGAAAACGTCAGCGGGCCGCGATCGACCGACACCGCGTTCTTCTGCTTCGCCCAGGTCTTGACCTTGACGTCCATCGGAAACTGGATGGCGAGCTTGTCGCCATTGGCCCAGACTCGATCGATCATCACCAGTGACTTCGGCTTGGCCTCCACCTTGACGGGCTTGCCGTTGAGCGTAATCACGGGTGCCTCACACCAACCGGGGATGCGGACGTAGAGCGGGAATTGCACCGCCTTGGGCGTGGCGAATGCGAGATTGACGGTGCCATCGAACGGATAGTGGGTGTCTTCGACGATGCTCACCGGCGTGCCGTCACCGACCTTGGCACTCACGGTGTTAGGCGCGAACATCACGGCGCAGAGGCCGTTGCCGGGGGTGGCCTGCCACAAGTTCTGGGCGAAATACGGCCAGCCCATGCCGGAGTTATGCTGGCAGCAACGATGGTTATAGGGATCCATCGCCTGCATGTCGCCGGCGTCGGCCAGAATCGGATACTTGCTGCGCTTGTCGGAGTTGACCTGGTTGGGGGACGTCAAGTAGCGCAGCGCTTTGAGGTCCGGCGTGAACGAGGCGGGCAGGGTGTTGAAAGCGATATTCTCACAGCGGTCGGCCCAGGTCAGGTCCCCGGTGATGCGCAGCAGGATCTCCTGTGACAGCATCATGTCCACCGAGCCACAGGTCTCGATCGCGTTCTGCGGATCGGTGTAGCCGGGGCGGGCAAATTCATCGCCGCCAAACATGCCACCCGGCACCTGGCCGTAGATGTCATGCATTGAGTCGTAGTTGCCATAGGCCTCCGCCAGGTGTTTGGGATCCTTGCTTTGCACATAGAATTGTCCCGGCTTGCGGAAACCCTGCGAGTAATCTACATTGTGACCGCCATCCACCTTGCCGTTGGTCCATGGCGCACCGGTGCGCATCAGCTTGGCCGTGAGATCCAGCAACTTCTTATCGCCGGTGATGTTATAGAGCCAATAGACGCTGTCCATGTTGTCTCCATTGCGCGGAAACTGCCAGCCGCCCGCAAAAAACTTGTTGTCCGGCACGCTCAGCTGCCACTCGAAATAGCGCGTCATCAAATCAATGATGCGCTTGTCGCCGGAATACTCGTAGTAGGAACGCAGCGCGAAGAGCATGCTCATGTTAGGCATGAAATCTGGAGCGAGCGTGCCCGCCTTGTAAACCGCTCCGGGCATCTTCCAGCTCAGGCGGACCTCGGCCCCGCCAGCCAATTGCAGGTACTCGAACTTGAGTGGATATTTCCTGCCAGCTTCCAAGTGGATGGGCTTGGTGGCGGCCACCGTGATCGGCGCTTGGAATTTCCAGTTGTCGATCAGCGCTTCGTTGTTCACCCACAGCCTGGCCCCGTCGTCGGAACAGGCCGAAAACGTGTAGTCCGCCGTCTTCTGCACCGTGATAAACCCGGTCCAGCGCGCGCTCCATTGCTTGTTGGGCATGCCCTCCATCGGAGGCAGTTCGGCCCAGTCGAAATCGATGATGGGATCGACGCGGATCGCCTTGCGATCCTTCAAGTCGACGTCCGCGAAATACTCGCCGAGCAATCCCGGCTTGCCATCCGGGGTGCTCAGCAACTCGGCGGGCACCGGCGGGTGGATCGGCGCAAACAGGTTGGCCTGGGTGCCGAAATAACCAAACTCATTTTGGCTGGCGATCATGTTCTCGATCCACGGTTGCGCCTGTTTCACCAGTTCCTTGTCGCCCAGCACATAGGCCAGCGCTGCGAATCCGCGGAACCAATATGGCACCTCTTCCCAGCCGTTGTTGCCTATTCCATCCTTGTTGAGCCACGCGTTATTCTCCGGATTGCAAAACCCGCTGATCTCGGTGAGATGGCCGGTGAACCCATCGCGCTCGAGTTCCAACTGGGTCCGCAACCAGCCCTGTGGCTTGATGCTGCCAAACGGCAGGCTCACCAGTGGGCTGGGCAGCAGCGGTTCGCGATTGCCGGGATAATACGCGTTGCGCGGCTGGCTGGTGTCGGGCCGCTCGACGGCCTTCACTACCGGTTCCGCTCCACTTATGTTGCCCATCGACACCACAATGGCGGCGAAGCCTGTTATTTGCGTTAGGTATGTCTTCATGTTAGATTGTCACTTGGTTTGAGATCTTGTAATCGCGATGGTCACGACGTGCCGTGACCGGGTCGGCTTCAACTCCACCCGTGCCTCGACGTCCCCTTGCTGGTGGCACAGGCCCGCTGCCTGCCCGTCGAGGGCGATGGTGTAGTCGCCGGTTGGCAGTCCTGCCAGGCGCAGGGTGGTGGCACGAGGTTGCGGGTCCGGGGATTCGAGAGTGAAACTGAGTGTCGACAATGCGTCATCGAAGCGCAGCGGCACATCGGCTGCGATGTGATCGCGATCCAACTGGAGATGGACGCGCTGGTCCTTCCGCAGGATGTGGAAGCGGCGCCGCACGCCGTCCTTGCACCAGACCTGCCAACTCCGGTCATCGCGCAGGCAGGTGCCGCCATAGGCGATGGGTCCGAACAGCGGATCATCAGCAAAGATCGTGGCCGCAGCTCGCAACGCGCCGCTGAAGCCCAGGTCGATCTCACAGCCGTATGACCACGCGCCGCGATGGTGCGGCTGGCCGAGCCAGGTTTTGCCATAGGGAGCGGGCTCGAAGCCGCCGCTCGCGCCGCCGTCATTGGCCACGCCGGGATACCAGTAGCCGTAGTTGGATTGGGCAGTGCCCGAGTTCAGCAGCGCCCAGGAACTCAGGATCGAGCCATAGGCGAGCGGCAACAGACGCTGCGGGTCAACGGCATCGTGTAACGTGTAGTCCAACAGCGACCAGCCGCCCATTTGTGACATATAGCTCAAGGTATAGTGACCGTTGCCGCCCCCCCGATAATCGCTGCCGTAAAGGTAATACGCGGTTTCCAGCCAGCCGCGGCAGCCGACATTGAGCGCCGCCTGCTGGTGGGCGAAGCGCAAGGCGTCTACTCGCCCCGCCGCCGATCCACCAGCCTGATCCTCGCCGCGCAAGACATAACGCGCGAAGGCATGCGTCGACTCGAAGCCGGTGGTGTCGAACGGATACTCTGAGGCAAAGAGATTGGCCTTGCCGCTGACGAAGAACGCAACCTTGCGCTGCCAGTGCTGGCGCAATTCCCCGGCTTGCCGGGTTTGGCCGGCACGCTCTAATTCCTGAATCACCTCCTCGATGACGAGTTCGTTGTAAAGCCCCGTCTCGCAGGGCGACCACCGCGCCAACTCCATCGGATAGGTAAACAACGCCATGGCGGTGCCGTGAGCACGCCGCAGATATTCGGCCGCGCTGATCCGGGTGGGAATATCCGGGTGCTCGCGGGCAATGCGGTGGAGTTGCAGATAGAGCATCACAACGTGCGGGTAGTCGTATATCCGCCACAGGTGGGTCCGGCCCTTGGTGCCCGGATCCGGACTCTCGCGATTGCGTTTCCAGTCATCAATCCCATAGAGACCAAACGGATGGCTCTCGGCGTCCGTCATTTGCAGTCCGCCCCACAGGAAGTGCTCGACGTAATACTCCAGCGCTTCGATCTCGCCGCGGTCTGGATATTCAACGTTCTTTGCGGCTAGAAACGGAGCCTTGCACAGGCCCGGATCGTCACAACTCACTGCATAGCGGCGGGACTCGGGAATGGTGTCGAGATTGTCCGGGCTAACCAGCACGCCGTCCGCCATGTTCCAGTCACTGATCAGGCCATTGTACCATTTCGCCGGGTCGCGGTGCTGTGAGCGGCTGAGGAAAGCCGCGCGCTTGTGGATCAGTGTCTCCAACGGTTCGGTGGAGAAAAACTCGAGCACCATGTGACGCCCGTCCTCGGCCCGCAGCGTGAGTCGGTTCTCCCCGAGTTTGCGAAATCCAACCTCATAGAGACGCGTGCCGTCGTCACGAGTGCCGAGGTCACGCACGTCGGTGGCTTCGGGAAATTCGGCATCCAACGCCAGAATCCGGCAGTGGGACTTGATCGCGATTCTGGCCGTTAGATCAACTGGCAGCGTCATGCCGGGCGCGACGCGCACGTCGAACAACCCGTCGTCGACGATGCGTTGGCGCAGCGCGGCGTAATCCTGCACCCAGCTCAGGCGGAAGCCATATGTCACAGAGTTGCCGGGTTGTCCTGCCGGGGCGAGGGTGGCGCTGGTGTTGGCTTGCCTCCAGTGGGTGGCGTGCTCCCGCAGAACGTCGCTCTGCGCGGCGGAGTGGATGTAGGCGGTGAAGTTGTCCGTAAGTTGGCCGGGCGACGGCGGTGCGTCAAAATATTCCAGACTTGTGTTGGGGAGAGGCGTCATGAGCAGGTAGGGCCCCTCAGCGTCGCAGCGCGTCCAGAACATGAAAGAGCCGTGGCCCGAGATCAGGGAATGGCGGATGACCCGCTGATGATAGGTGACGTCCCGATCCCATTCATACTTGGTGTTCATCGGGCATGCAAAGGCCAGGTCACCGATTTCCAGCGGGTGATTGCCCGGGTTGCTCAGCGTCATGCTCCAGACCAGCGCATCGCCCTCGAATGTGAAGCGGTTCTCGATCCGCGGTCCGGTTGGCGGACTCCACTGGGTGCCGTGGGCGAAATTCTCCGGGGGGTTGACCAGCGAGACGGCGGCATTTACCGGCAGGTCCTGGGTGGCGATGGTTTGCCAAGGGGCATGGTCCGCGCGCCAGCGGACTGTTAGATCGCCGAAGCGTCCCCCGGCACGGAGATAATCGGTTGCTTGCGTGTCACCGACGCGTTTGAGACTGGTGATGGCGCCCCGCTCAAAGCACACCCCGAAATTTCCATGGCGACAAGCCACGCCGCTCGGTTCGGCGGCCGCATGGCTGCCGCCTAGCAGCAGCCCGACGCCAAGGGCAACAGCCGGGATGAACAATGAGGAGCGCTTCATAGGTTGGATTGACGGTGCCAGATGCCGTCATTTGCGCAACTCGGCCCACACGACGCATTTCTCCTTGTTGCGGATCCACAGGCAGCCTTGAACCGAGACGCTGGCGTTGGCGAGTTTGGCATCGGTGGCAGCCGCGACGCTGCGGGGCACCACCTTGATGCTGGTGCCACCAGCTGTGACCGTGTACGAGGCGGTGTCGACTTTGGTCACCTTGCCTTGAAATGACACCAACGCGCCTTCGGGCTGGCGTGCGAGTTGACTAACAGGACAGTCGTGATAGCCCGTCAGTGCGGAAACCACCGCCGTCTCGTTGCTGGACCACGGTGTTTCGTTGAGTTGCGGCGACTTGTCGCGCAGCTTGAACGCGTACTGGTACAATCCGTTAGGCAAGGCCGGCGTCTGCCACGCCGGCGTGGCAATCCAGCCGCTGTCCGGGCCGCCACCCGCCACGCAATGGAAGGAATACTCGACCGCGTCGGCTTCGATTTTCGGGCACTCATTGGCTCCGGTCACCGACATGGCTTTCATGGATACGGAGTTTTCCACGGTGGCGAAGGGCAACGTCTGCCACTCGCCGATGGCATAGCGGGCGGGCGGGGTGTCATCGCGCACCACCGCCGCCGCTACCGGCGAGGGCTTGCCAAACGTGCCGGCGGCATCGCGCATTCGCACTGAATAGCTGTGCTTGCTCCCCTCGGTGAGCCCGCTGTCGGTCCAGGTCCGGCTGGATTGCCAGGCACCCGGCTTGCCGCCAATGCTGGCAAATTGGTATTCCACCGCGCCGCTGGTGCCTTCCGGCTTCGCCACAGTCATGCGGATGGCTGACGGGCTCACCCCCTTGGGCGGGCTTTCAAAAGCGCATTCCAGCACTTCAGTCAACGGCGGCAGAGTCACCCGCTGCGGTGGGGACGGCGGTGTTTCGTTGCCCTGTTGGTCGCGCAGTTTGAAGATATAGGCATATGTTTTACCGGGTTCGAGCCGGCAGTCGGTCCAGCGGTTGCTGGAGATCCAGCCGCTTGCGTGGCCGCCTGCGCCGGATCCGATAAACGAGTACTCGACCCCGGCTGCGTCAGCGGCGGCTTTGGGCGCGGACATCACCACGGCGCTGTCACCCAGCGGCGTGGGCGGCATCAGAAACGCTGCTCTGGATGTTTTCGTCGGCGCGGTGTCTTTGGCTGCTGCTGTGCCCTTGGCTGAGCGATTGTGGATTTGGCCGGCCAGAGTGGCGATCACGGCCGCCTCCTGCGCCTGCACATAGACCCGAAAGTCAGTTAGCCAGCCGAGGTAATACCCGCCCTGCGGCCCGCGGCCCAGAAACATGCAATCGTTTCCTGCAAGCGTGTTAGGTCCTAGCACCATGTCCGGTTTGAGCGTCATGGCGGGGTTCTTGGCGACGGCCTTGCCATCAACATAGAGCGTGGCAGTATCGCCGCTGAGGGTGATGGCCACATGCGTCCAAGTCCCCTTTGGCAACGGCGCTGGACCCACCAGCGCCTGTTCACTCTGCGGGCCGCCGGTGCTGATGACAAACTTCAACTTGCCGGTGGCGGCATCCTTCGGCGTGAGATAGGCATATTTCTTCCCGCCATCGCCGAAATGCAGGATGCGCTGGCCGGCCGATCCCCCGGCCCAGTTGAGCCACAACGAGATGGTGGTGTCGGCAAAGTCCGCCACATCGCGCTTCAACTCGACGTGTTGGCCCTGGCCGTCGAGTTGCAGGGCACCGCGCAGTTGTGTGTCATCGAGGGTGAGGGTTTGCGGCGAGCCCATCAGATAGCCATGCATCACGCCGAAGCGGTCGAGCGCATAGATCGGGCTGCTGCGGTTGAATTGATAGTTGCAATACAGGCTCTCGTTGTCCGGCCGGTCATCGGCGTATTTTTGATCGATTCCCCACACCCAGCACATCAGCGTTTGGTGATCGACGTTGGCGCTGTTGGCGCAATCTCCCTCCTTGATGGCATGCCCGCCGACCTTCGCGCCGCCGTTGTCCGATGCCGCGCCCTTGATGGTGGCGTGGTCCGTCAACTCACCGCGATCCGCCAGATAGGCGCGCTCCAGCGCCCGTCCGTTGCCAGAAATCTTCCACCCGCCTTGCACCGTCGCCCAGTCCCGCACCTTGCCGTGGCCGCTTACCTGGGCGGTTTCCCGCACCAGGGCATGGCCGCTGAGCACCGCGGTTTCGCTCACCTCTGCGCGGTCCATCACCACCGCAAAATCCTCGATCCGGGCCTTGCCTGTCACTTGCGCGCTGCCCAACACCATGGCGTCGGGCCCCACATAGGCGCTGGCTGCCACTTTTGCGGTGGCGGCCACGAATCCGCCGCCGTTGGCGTGGGGTTTGCCGGCGACTCCCGCGGGGACTGAGGGCTTGCTTTGATAGGCGTCGGCCTTGGTGTTGACAAAGGCGACCTCGTAGGCCTGCGGCTGCAACGGCAGGTCGGACAGCAGCGGATGTTGGAACCCTTCAAATGGCATGAAGTCCGGCGTGGCTGCCACCACCAGAAACAAGCGGTTCTCGTCGGTCGATAGAGTGATGGAATTCACGCCGGCATTCCACATCGTGCTGTAGCGCGCCTCGCCGGCGTCGTTGACGGCTACCAGGGTGGCGCGCCAATCGGCGTGGCGGGTTGCGTCCCACAGCGGCTTGAAATTGATAGATACAGGGTAGGACTGGCCGGTCTTGCCAGGCAGGGCGATGGGCACGACGTTGTAGCCACCCTGCATCGGCGCGTGGGCAAAGGGGACGCGATACCAGTTGGAGTCCGCCGCGCGGCGGGTCAATTCGGTATAGGCCCGCCGATACATCTCGGTGAACGGGTCCATCGTCCGCGGGCTGAGTTTCTGAAAAAACACCTGGCGTTGGTAATCCCACGTCACGCTGCGCGCCGCCATGTGGCCGATGGCATCCTTGATTGCATTATACGGGTCCGGATTGCCGCTGGGGGCGAGGCGGACCATGGCATCGAAGATATATTCCCCACCCTTGTTCTTGTTGCCACGGGCCTCGGTCCACATCTTGTTGACGAAAGCGCTGCCATAACCCGGCGTCTCGCGGAGATGCTCCCAGATCAACCAGGCATCATAATAATTGCGGCCGTGCGGCAACGATAGAAACGGTTGGGTACCGATCCCGCCGGGGCCGGGGTAGCTGTTATTGAATTGCAACATCAGCCAGTTGGCGGTGGCCTCGTGCCACATGCCGTCGTATGGCGTGTCGTTGAAGCCACCCGCGTTGATGAGTACCGTATGGCCATATTCATGCGGCGTGGCGCCCGACGGCGGATCATAGGCCAGATACGATGGTGGCAGGGCAAACATCGGCAGGCCCCACTCGTCGCAGGACCCCCACGCCCCACCGGCCCAGATGCCGGTGTTGTTGAGGGTCAGATTGGCCCGATAGCAATTGCCATCCTGGTCCTTGGCGTTGGATGAAACTCCTGGATTGTGAAAACCCAGCCCGCCCGGCTGCGGGTCGTGATAGCGGTGCCACACTTTCTCCAACATTTGAAGATTGCCCTGCACCAACTGCTCTGTCACTCCGCCAAAATCCGCGTTTTCTTCCTTGTTGGCACCTGCCCCCTGGCCCCACGCGATGCGGAAATGCTCCGAGCGGCGGAAATTCAGCGTCGGGTCATCGCTCTTGAATTTGCGCTCGTTGTCCCGCCATGGCTTGTCCTCGTCGCCGACCGCAGCCACCGCCAGACAGCATGCCACGGCCAGCCCCGCAGTTACAGCCGCAATGAATTTGTCAGGGTGCTTCATGGCAGTGATGAGTCGAAGGGAGGGCGGGATGCCGGAGCCCTCCCGGAGAGCCGCGCACAAGTCCGTGCCCAGGATCGAAGCCGACTTCTGCCAAGCCATGAGACAACATCCCGCTAGGTCGCACAATGGCTATTCTGCGAATTGACTGTCGGATTTGCGAAACGCTGAGCGTCCCGTCTTCGGAGCTGTAACGACTGCGTCCAGAGGCACGCAAGGATACCAGGATGCTATACAGGGTATTGGCTGTGGCAGAGGTTCTGCGAGGCTGTCAAACTTTCCGGAAATGGGAAGATCCTGAGACGAGAAAATGGCCCAGACGATATTGCTTTTTGTGATTTTCGGCCGGCATCCGTTTTCAATGGAGTCGGGGCGGAGATCACTGCGGCGAACCATGCCATGGTGCATGCGCTGCGTCGTTGGCGAGCGTCGGACGGGAGTACCGGGTTTTCGGCCAGACCGGACTTGAGCGCTTCAGGTCTCCCCGCCGGCGTGCTGAAACCCAGCCCGCAGAATAGTTAGGCAACAGCGTTCATATCAGCATGCGGCAGTTACTCGTTCCACACCCGGCCCGTCGGGTCCTGGTGCCAAAAAGGATAATGGAAGGGGTTGCAGCGCCGTTTCTTAGCCTCTGATTTCAGGGGGCTTTGGGGGCCGACACAGCCGGGGCCGGGGTGACCGGGGCAGTTGGGGCGGGGGCCGCCGGGGCCGCTGCTGCGGCGTTAGGGACCGGTTCGAGCGACAGCGGATCGACCAGGGTGGTGGCGGCAACCGGCTTGCCTTCGAGGGCTTTGAGGTGATCGGCGGTGAGTTCCTCGGCGGTGACGGATTGGCCGGCGTTCTTGCGGGCGGCGGAGATCTTCATGGCGGCTTTGGCCATCTCGGTGGTAATGACATCGCCCTTGGTGTTGCCGAAGTGGTTGCGCACATAGGTCATGATGCCGGCGAGTTCCTCCGGGGTCATGCCGATGCCTTGCGGGGTCATCACGCCATAGACCTTGCCATTGCTGGTGGGACCTTGCAGACCGTTGAGAACGATCATCGAGAAACGCTCGGTCTCGCCATTGGCCCAGGCGCTGCCCACCAATGACGGATAGGTGGTGCCGTTGCCCTTGGCCTCAGGTCCGTGGCAGGTGATGCATTTGGCCTCAAACACCTTCTTGCCGCGAGCCATGTAGGCCTCCAGCGCGGGCTTGGGCGGCAGCGGCGTGGCGACACTGCCGGGCGGCGAACTGCGGACATAGCCGTCGCGGAACAGCGAGTCATAGGACAAGCGGTTGCCTCCATAGCCAAAGATCAATCCCGCAAAAATCAGCACCGCACCGCAAATTACAGTGGTCCACAACGAGATCGGCTGGCTGCCGGTCTCCGGAATCTGCTTCTCACGCGCCGCCGCGGCAATATCAAGGTTGGCGGCGGTCGCAGCAGCGGAGTCGTTAGGATCGGTCGGGTGAGAGGGCGCGGACATGATGCAAGGGGGAATGGAAGGTGGGGAACAACGCTCAACGGCCGGCGGCCTTCGGGTCAATCGGGGCGAAATTCAACGCGGCCGGAGCTGGTTGGTCTTTTTTCATGGCAAGCAGATAAGACACCAACGCCTTGGCATCGGAGCTGGGCACCAGCTCGGTGGCCATATCGCCGCCAAACGGCAGGGCATCGGCGGATGGCTGGCCCTTGATTTCACGCCTGTCGAACAGATAGCGATAGGACGGACAGGTGGACTTGCGGAGTTCGGGGTTGTGCCGCGGATCGTAAAGATGCGCATAGAGCATCGCGGCCGGATCGCCGCTGCCCTTGGCCGCCACCGCCGCCTCCAGCCGCCGCGTTAGATTGGATAGATCGGGCCCCATGCGGGTGCTGCCGATCTGCGCAAAGGTCTCGCCCTCGAAGTCGTAGGCATTGGTTTCCCGCCGGGTGTCGCCGCGCTCCGGATCCTTGGCCAGGCCGCCCCAATCCGGACGGTACAGATCGTTGCCGGCGTAGGTGGGCCGCACCACCTGGGTGTGGCACAGATAGCAGCCGTTTTCAGCATACACCTTGGCCCCGTTGACGATGCGGCCGGAGCGCTTCGGATAGAAAATCCCGGTCGCGCCATCGGCGTCCTTGGACAGGGTGATGGGCTCGAGGTTGCGCATCTTGATGAAGGGCACAATGACGACAAACAGCCAGGCGAAACCAAAGCTGGCGGACAGGCCGAGAATGAAATTGCGGAGGGACATGGAAGAGCGCGGATGGAGGATAATGGATGGAAGATTGCAGATGGTTCGATTCAGTGGCCGGACTGGGGGGCTGCGGGCACGGCCAGGTTGGCGGGCGAATCCATCAGGGTGGGGGCGGGACCGCGGCGGCCGAGGCCCAGCCACATCATGGCGAGATGAGCGAAGAAGAAGATGTTGGAAAACAGGATGACGCACCAGGCGAAGGTGGACACCGCGGCATAGGGCCGCACCACATCGGTGACCGTTTCCCACGGTTGGAGCCAGGCTTCCTGGGCGCTGCCCTGGATGAAGCCGCCAAACAGGGCACCGAAAACGATGGCGACAATCCCGTAGGCCGAGAAGAAGAAATGCATGTTGATGAAGCGGCTGGAAATCCATTCGCGGCAGGTGATGCGCGGCACGATGAAATACACGGCACCAAACATCATGAAGCTGAAACACCCGTAGATGGCCAGAATCTCAAAGCCGTAACCGGAGATGGAAAACTGGGTCAGCTTGAGCGAGGACCCCGGCAGGTTGAGCGCGATGGCGGCCACCGCCAGCAACAACACACCCATCAGGCCCGCCAAGGTGAAGTGCAGCGCCGGGCTCTTGGGCAGTTTCTCCTCTGACGAGAAAATCGTGCGCAGGATATTGACGGCCGCAGTGGCCAGCGGGACGGCCAGCAGCACGGTGGCGGCAGCTCCCAGATAGGGCAAAAACACCGGCAGCGGCACCCCGGCGAGTTTCTGCATGCCGGCCCATGGCGCGACTACCGCCAGCGTCCAAAAGCCCAACTTGGCAAGGGTGGCGCTGGGGATCGGCCGCCCGGTGAGCTTGGGTGCCAGATAATACGCGGTCCCCAGGGCGAGCGGAATAAAGAACAAAAACATCAGCGCGGACTTGAACCAGGCGTCGATCGCGGCGGCCATCAGCGGATGCCCGCTGGTGCAATTCAGCAGCACATTGGCGGTGATGAAAATCCATGGAAACCAGATCATGGCGGCCAACAGATACCACTGCGCGACGTGCGAGCGCTCGCCTTCACGCACCCGGAACTGAATGAACGACCACACCACAATCGCGAAATAGCACAACAACAGGCCCGGCCAAACAAACCTCGGGAATTCCATCCACGCCATGCCCGTGCCCGAGCCGCCGAGAATTCCCACCGTTCCTAACAATACGGCCAGGTTCCACACGTGCCCGGCAGTGAGGATGGTCCCCGCGGCGCGGCATTCCTGCCGCGACATGCGCGCCATCAGCCAGATGAGCACCCCGAAGGCCGCCTGGAAACCCCAGCCGTAAATGAGTGTGTTGATATGTGCCGGAAATACCCGGCCGTAGCTCATGCAGGGACAATCATCCATGAACTCCGGATAGTGCACCTTGATCGATGCAATGATTGCCAGCAGGATCGACACCGCTAGCCAGGCGGCACCGCTGGTTAGGAAAAACATCACCGGATGACGCAACGAGCGGTCGATGCCGGCTCGCAGCAGGGCGTCCGATGGGGCGGTGGCGGAAGGGGAGGATGACATTGTGTTGGGTGAAAATGAGGCTGGCAGCGTCAGGGTTTGGCGGGGGGCGCCGGAGGCGTCGCGGGTTGCGCAGGTGGCGTGGCGGCCGGCGCTCCATTGGCGGCAGGCGCGCTGGCCGGCTCGGCGGCGAGCTTCAGCGCGGTGGGCGAACCGGGCACCACCTGCTCTGTCTTCTCGACCGCGGCCGGTTTGCTAGACGGGAGCGTGGCTGCCACCTTGGCGATGGCGGCGTCAATTTCCGCGCCGGAAAGAGCGGCGGACTGGGCCTCGGTCACCTTGTCCTTGGTGGCGTAGCGGGCGACTGCGGCGGCGCTTTCGAGGCTGGTGGGCGGCTTGCGGTTGAAGACGATGACCGCGGCGAGCAGCACGCCGAAGATGAGAAAGGTCCACAGGGCCCACCAAAAGGTGTTGAAGCGGATGACCGGGTTGTTGCGGGTGGGGTCCATGTGAAGTGTGTGAAAAGAGTAATCTGCTATCTGTAATCAACTATCTGCTATCTTCAATCAATTGGAGACATTGGCGGACTCGAGGATGCGGGGGTCGCGGTTGGGATAGAGCGAGTGTTGGCCGAGGGCGCGCAGCAGGAAGAACAGAAAGGCGGCACCGATGGTGACGAAGGCGAAGATGTCCCCCCAGAATGCGCCGGGGATGGAGACCTGGATCGGCCCGAGACCGGCGAAGGCGGGCCCCTGGCTCATGTGCTCGCCGCCCAGCGAGATGCCGCGCTCGGGAATGGTGATGAGGTAGTGGTCGAGCACGTGCATGCAGAGGGTGTACACGGCCACCACCGAGAGTGCCTTGGGGTTTTTCTTCAGCCAGGCCTGCAACAGGATGACGAAGGGCACGACAAAATGGCCGAACACCAGGGTGATCATGGCGATGTTCCAATTGCCGGTGTTGCGGATGAGGAAATAGGCGGTCTCCTCGGTCTGGTTGGAATACCAAATAAGGAAAAACTGCGAGAACGTGACATACGCCCAGAACACCGTGAACGCCAGCATCAGCTTGCCCATCAGGTGGAAATGCTCCGGCCCGGTCACGTGCTTGAGGTGGCCTTTGCTCTTGAGCCAGGTGCACACCAGCACGATTACAGCCATCGAGTTGAGCGCGGACCCGGCAAACAAATAGACGCCCCACATGGTGGAGAACCACTTGTAGTCCAGACCCATCATGAAATCAAAGCCGGTGAAGGTGATCGTCAGGGCGAAGATGACCAGCGTGTACGTCGAGTGGAAGCGCGCCTTGAGCAGGCGGCCGATGCCGGGATTCGGATCGGTGTCTTGGTCGGTGGAGAGCTTGCGCAGGCCGTAGATGACCACGCTCAGCCCGATGCCCCAGAAGGCGACCCGCGCGTACCAAAACGGGATGTTCATGAACCAGTATTTGTGATAGAGCAGGCTGGCCTCGTGGCTGAGGTAATCCTTGATCATCATGGTGGCGGGGGCTGCGCGATGGATGTTCATCCACTCGTAGAGGTATTGCTGGACTTCAGGGCACAGCAGCGGCAAACCGAACAGGAACATCCACGGATAGGTGGAGCCGAGGTTCTCAAAGGTGCGCCGCACCGAGATGCCCCAACTGGCGTTGGTGACGTTGTGGAGCAAGGTCCAAAAACAGCCGCCGATGGACAGCGTGAGGTAGAAATAGAACGCGAAGAGCCAGGAATAGGCGAATGGCGCGCGCACTTTCACCGGGGCGAAAAACAGCAGGTACAAGCTAACAAGCGTGAAGATGACGGCGATGCCCAAGGCGAGCGACTTGACCTTGGACACCGAGGAGGCATCGAGGTGGTCGCCGTGGATGGCGAGATCGGCGGAAGTGACGTGGTGGTGGTGGGCCATTGCTAGCAGGTTCGGAAAAAGGTTATTGCGGTGTGGGCTGGCCGGCCTTGGCGGCTTGCAGGGTGTGGAGGTAGGCGACGACGGCCCAGCGGTCGCGGACCGATAGGTTGGGTCCATAGGCACCCATGTTGCCCTTGCCCTTGGTGATGGTGTCGAACACCCGGCCGTCTGGATAGAAGATACGTCCTGCGGGTGGGTTCGGGTCCTGGGTGTGGAGGTTGAGCCTGCCGTTGGCGATGGGGGTGATGGCCACCGGCACGCCGTAGGTGGTGGTGATGCCCTGGCCATCGCCGGAGGGGCCGTGGCAGAGGGAGCAATTGATGGTGAAGACCTCCTGGCCGCGCTTGATCAGGGCGGTGGAGTTGGCGGCGGTGAGTTGGAGTTCCTCGGGCATGCCATTGCCGAAATAATCGCCGATCTGGCCGGTGTAATAGTAACCGGTGGCGCCGCCGAACTCATATTCGGGGATGCCGCCAAGTTCGCGCAGGCCATCCTCGTTGAATCCGCGCGGCTGGGTTTGCGCCAGCGGCTGGCGGCCGCCCTGGCCGTTGGCAAAGAACGCATCGGGCTTCTGGGCGCGCAGCACATCCTGCTCGCGCATATCCGGAAAGATCCGGATCGGCGGCTTGGCAAACTTCTCGCCGCGGAAGCCGAAGATGCCGACCACCAGCACCGCGACAATCGCATAAACCAGGAAAAAGTATCGCATGGAAATTTGTTTAGAATTTAGGATTTAGGATTTCAGATTTTGGCATCAATCTTCCTCGACGACGAGTTCGATGTTGGCACCACCGATTTGGGCCAGCATGTCGCGGGTGCCGGCGGTGCTGAAATTGACGTCGCGGGCCTCGATGGCGATGAAGAACCCGTCGTCGGTGGCGCGCAGGAACTGGGTGCTGGCGAACAATGGGTGGTTGAGCCGCGGCAGGCGGATCAACGACAGCAGGCCGAAGAGCACGGTGAAGCCGGAGAACAGGATCGTCAGCTCGAACATGATGGGGAAAAACGCCGGGATGGTGAAGATGTTGGCCGGCTTGCCCTGCACCACGGTGGGAAAGATGACCACCTGAGTGACGTAGGCGAGGGTGAAGGCGGTGGCCGTGCCGGTCATGCCGCCGAAAAACACAAACCACGGCAGCACCGAGCGCTTGAGGCCCATCGCCTGGTCGAGGCCATGGATCGGATAGGGTGAATAGCAATCCCAGCGTTTGAAGCCGGCGTCGCGGACTTGTTCCGCCGCCTTGTAGAGCGCGGAGGCGCTCTTGAACTCGGCGAGGTAGCCGTAAACTCGTTGACGGGTCGTGCTCACTGGGAAATGGAGAGTTGTGGTTGGAGAGTTGGCATTTCTGCGTTCAGAGTTGCGAGACGGAAGTTAGACCAGTTCGTGTTGATAGGCCGGCACCTTGATGACGCCCGGATCGGGATGCTCGATGTGATCTTCGTAGTGCGGATCGGACTCGCGCTTGGCCCATTTCACCTCGGCAATGTTGATGCATGGCAGGAAGCGCAGGAACAACAGGAACAGCGCGAGGAAAAACCCGATCGTGCCGATGAACAGGATCTGGTCGGCGGCGGAAGGCGAGTAGGTCTTCCAATCGCCCGGCAGCCACGAGCGGGCGAGGGTGGTGACGATGATGACGAAGCGCTCGAACCACATGC
This sequence comes from Akkermansiaceae bacterium, assembly GCA_903908495.1. GTDB lineage: Bacteria > Verrucomicrobiota > Verrucomicrobiia > Verrucomicrobiales > Akkermansiaceae > Luteolibacter. Next base: position 13,075 of record CAIVSK010000028.1, on the reverse strand, counting down.
CGACGTTGACGAACATCGAGACGATCATCACGACCCACAGGTTTTCGCGGCAGGCACGGGCCCAGAATACCTGGGGGGCGATCACATTGCAGGTCATCATGCACAGATAAGCCCACCAGTAAGGCCCGGCGATGCGGAACTTGAAGGCGTCCATTTCGTAGATCGCGCCGGAGTAGAATGCGACGAATAGCTCCATCAGATAGGCGTAGCCCACGATCGTGCCGGTCAGCAGGATGATCTTGGCCATGTTATCGATGTGCTTCATCGTGATGAGGTCCTGCAGGCCATAGATGAAGCGGGCGGGCACCATGATGGTCAGCACCATGGCGAAGCCGCCGAAGATGGCGCCGGCGACGAAGTACGGCGGGAAAATGGTGGTGTGCCAACCGGGGACCACCGAGGTGGCGAAGTCGAAGGACACCACCGAGTGGACCGATAGGACCAGCGGTGTGGCGAGGGCCGCCAACAGCAGATAGGCCATTTCATAATGGCTCCACTGGCGGTTGCCGCCGCGCCAGCCGAGCGCGAGGATACCGTAGACGAAGCGGCGGATGCCGGGTTGGCAGCGGTCGCGGATGGTGGCCAGGTCCGGCACCATGCCGAGGAACCAGAAGATGAGCGAAACGGTGAAATAGGTGGACACCGCGAACACGTCCCACAACAGCGGGGACTTGAAGTTTTGCCAGATGGCATTGGCGTTGGGCACCGGCGCGAGGAACCACGCCATCCACACCCGCCCGACGTGGAACGCCGGGAAAATGCCCGCGCACATCACCGCGAAGATGGTCATGGCTTCCGCCGCGCGGTTGATCGAGGTGCGCCAGTTCTGCCTTGTTAGGAAAAGGATCGCGGAGATGAGGGTGCCGGCGTGGCCGATGCCGATCCAGAACACGAAGTTGACGATGGGCCAGCCCCACATCACGCGGTTGGTGTTGCCCCACACGCCGACGCCGGTGGAGACCAGATAGAACAAGCCGCCGCCGACGCCGATGGCGGCGATCAGCGCGCTGGGAATGAACAACAGCCACCACAACAGCGGTTGCTGGTTTTCCAGAACACCGCAGATGCGCGCGGTGATCCAGTTGTACGAGCGGCCACTGAGAATGAGCTTCTCGCGCTCGAGCACCGGAAGGATCGGTCTGGCCAGAGAAACCTCCGAGGCGTGCTGGGTGGGGGATGCCATGAGTCGTTGAATTGCTGGAGTGAAGGGGATTGGAGGGAGAAATCAGGCCATGTGAATGGTGGCTTTGCCAATGAACAGCGCGTCGGGCATGGCCGGATTGGGATTCTTGACGCGCGCCAGATAACTGGTGCGCGGCCGGGTGCCGATGTAGTTGAGCAAGTCGTAGCCGCGTTCGAGGCGCTTGGCACGGCCGAGTGCGGAGTGTTCCTCGTCCAACAGGTTGCCGAAGGTGATGGCGGTGGCCGGGCAGGCGTCTTGGCAGGCGGTTTTGACCGAGTCGACCGGGATGCGCAGCGTCTCGGCGGTGACCGTCATCTCGGTGGACGGTTTTCCGGCGGCGAGTGCTTCTTGTTTTTGGCCGCGCTTCTGGCGGATCACCGCGTCCTTGAGCCGCTGCACGCAGTAGGTGCATTTTTCCATCACCCCGCGCATGCGGACCGTGACGTTGGGGTTGCGCTGCAGATGGGTGGCTTCGCCGACCTGTTTCTCGCCGAGCGGCCCTTTGTACAGGTTGTGGGAAATGAGCGGGTTGCGCTTGTTGTAATCGAAGAAATTGAAGCGGCGGACCTTGTACGGGCAGTTGTTAGCACAATAGCGGGTGCCGATGCAGCGGTTGTAGGCCATCGCGTTGAGGCCGTCCTCGGTGTGGACGGTGGCATTGACCGGGCACACCGTTTCACAGGGGGCCAGCTCGCATTGGAGGCAGGCGACGGGCTGCGGGATGAGCGCGGGATTATCCGCGTCGAAGTCATTGTCCTTCTGGGTGGCGAAGTAGCGGTCCATGCGGATCCAGTGCATTTCGCGGCCTTTGGCGACTTGTTCCTTGCCGACGATGGGGATGTTGTTTTCGGCCTGGCAGGCGACCAGGCAGGCGTTGCAGCCCATGCAGGCGGACAGGTCGATGGCCATGCCCCACTGGTGCAGCGTGTCGGTGAGCAGATCGGGGGCCTTGCCATCCTTGTCGGGATGCCAAGTGGAGGAGCCCTTTTGCATGTAGAGCGAGATGTTAGGCTCGGCGTGGGCGTCGTTGCCCTGCTTCTTGACGTTGGCTAACTGGCTCTCGAACGAGCCGCGCTCGGGATCGGCGAAGGTGGAAATCTCGCGGGCCAGGGCCCGGCCGTACATCGCGCTGTGCTCCTGGGTGACGGCAATTGAATAGACTCCGGCGGTCTTTTTGGCGGTGGCGGCGGTGGCGAAATACGGGGTTTTGGCGTTGCGCAGCGGATAGGCGTTGAAGCCGCGATTGACGCCGACGCGGCCGACGTGTTTGGCATTGGCGGTGGGGCGCTTGAGCTCGTCATCGTCATCGCAACCCTGGCCGTAGCCCAACGGGATGACCAGGGTGTTTTCGGCCTGGCCGAAGGAAATGAGCACCGGGATATCCAACTGGAGGCCATTGACCTCGACGCGGATCATGGGTGAGCGGCGGTTGCCGCCTTCGCCATCCGGATAGGACTTGCCGTAGTTGCTCTCGACGCCGAGCACCGTGGAGCGCGGCTCGGGACTGATGATCAGGTCGTAGATGCCGAGGTTTTTCGCGGTGAGCGGGGCGATGAGGGCTGCATTGTCCCAGGTGAGTTTGGAGATGGGATCGGGAGCTTCCTGCAGCCAGCCGTTATCGATCCAGCGCCCGTCAAACACCGAGGAGTCCGTGGCAAAAAGTATTTCCAGCGCCTGCGGCGTGGGCGCGGGTGCCTTGGCCGCCGCAATGTCGGCCGCGGCGGTGGCGGCGATTTTGGGCACCACCAGCGGATAGGCCGGGCCTTGGTGGAAGCCCTCGCGCAGGAAGCGTTTCCAGGCCTCATCCCCAGCCCCGGCCAGCGCGGTGAAGGTGGCGCGCACCGCGGTATAAGCCGGTGACGCCTCGCCCTTCGGCCCTTCGCCATTGAGCAGCTTGCCGTCGTCGCTCAGCAGCGCGAGCAACAACTCGAATTCGGACACACAATCCGGATAGAGCGGCAGAATCATCGGCTGCACTACGGTGTGAGTGCCGCGCCAGGTCCGCGCATCCGCCCACGACTCGAGGTAATGGGCGGCGGGCACGTGCCAAGTGGTGCCATGAGCCGTGGCGTCCGTGCGCAGACCCAGATGGATGCTGGTTTTGAGTTTGGCCAGGGCCTCGCCGAACTTCAGATCGGGCAGCGCGTCGTAGAGCGGATTGGATGGGGTGAGCAGCACCAGCGTGTCGATCGAGCCCGCGTTGATATCTGCGGTGAGGGTGGCCAGGCTGCCAAGACCGGCAGTGGCGCTCTGTACGGCCGCGAGCGGCTTGTTGGCACCGAGGTTGCCGAGCACCAGATTGATGGCGAGGGCGAGGTGGTGGACTGCGGCGGGTTGGCGCGAACCGGCCAGCACCAGCGATTTGCCCGGGTTGTCCTTGAGATCCTTGATGAGGCCCTGCACCCAGGCAAGTTGCTTCTTGTCAGTGAGGGGCTCGATGGCGCTGACCAGTTCGGTGTTGCTAACAATGCCGCGGGCGATCTCCGCCGCGATGGTTAGAACCTGGCTCGGTGCCACCCGCAGGCGGTGATCGGCCATGCCGCCGGTGAGCGTGTAGGCGGCCTCCACGGCGTACAGGCGGTTCATTTTAGCCACCTCCGGGGCGGCTGCGTAGCCGCGGCCTTCCGGCTTGCGGCGGTCGAAAAACGCCGTCACCGGCCCCTGCGGGTCGGTTCCGGCAAAATCACAGTCGAGCGACACAATCCGGTCCGCCTTGGAAAAATCCGCCAGCCATTTGACGCCGTCACCCAGCGCGGCGGCGGCCTCGCCGGTGAGCGCCTCGTATTGATAGAACTTGGCGGCGGCGAACTTGGCTGCCAGTTCCTTGCGCAGGCGGGCACGGGTCGGGCTGTCGTCGGCACCAAACACGAAGCCGATTTTTGCGGCCTTGTCGGCGGCCAGTGCGGCGAGGACCGGTTCGAACTCGCCCCGCGCGGCGGCGGATCCGGCCTTGAGAAACTTGCGCGAGCGCGACGGCGAGTAGAGGTCGAGCACCGACGCCTGGGCAAACGCATCGGTGCCATCGACGTCTGGATGCAGGTGGTTGGGCGCCACTTTGGTCGGGCGGCCCTCGAACGAGGTGACCACCAGCGGGGTGGCGCCATGGGCACGCGGCATACTGGAAGCATAGTAGGTCGCCTTGCCGGGAATCACCCACTCCGGGGCTTTGGTGAAGGGGACGATGTAGCTCTCAGGGCGGCGGCAGGCGGCCATGCCGAGGCCGGCGAGTGCGGTGGAGGCCCCCATCAGTTTGAGGAACGAGCGGCGGGAAACCTCCGCGTCGCCAGCATCGGCCATTTCGGCGGCCCCCTGAGGAAATTCGCGCTCCAGCCAGTGGCGGAATTCGGCGCTATCTTCAAGCTGCCCCGCGCTGCGCCACGCCACGGTGGATTCGTCGGCGGGGACAGCGGGGTGATTCCAGGTGCGCTTGCTCATGTTAGACTACGGGAGAATGGATTGAAAATGGGGAAACGATCGGGCGGATCAATGGTGACAGGTGGCACAAGTGGTCTTGGGGGAGACGCGGAATTGGTCCTTGAGCTTGAGCCCGAACTCGGCGGGGGTCTTCACATTGGGCTGCGGGTGGTCCTTGAGGTATTGGGCCGCGTCGTACTTCATGTTATAGACCTCTTCGAGCGGGCGCAGCTGGGTTTCCGGCGCGCGGTGGCAATCCAGACACCAACCCATCGACTGGTTCTGATCCTGGTACACCACCTCCATCTGGTCGATCCGGCCGTGGCAGCTCGCGCAGGAAATGCCGCGGTTGAGATGGGCCGAGTGATTGAATTTCACGAAATCCGGCGCCTTGTGAATACGCACCCACTCGATCGGCTTGCCATCGTAGCCGGCAAACGACGGGTCCATCGACTTGCGCAGCGGCGCGAGTTTAGGGCTTTCGCGCTGGACGTGCTGGTGGCAATTCCAGCACGTGTTGCCCGTCGGCACGTTCGAATGGCCCGCCACATCGACAAACGAGTGGCAATAGCGGCAGTCCATGCCGACTTGGTCGACGTGGATCTTGTGGGAAAAGGGAATCGGCTGGGACGGTTGGTAGCCGACCACCTGGGCCTTGGGCGTCGCGTAATAGGTGAACGCGACGGTCACCCCGCCCGCCACCGAAAGCACGCAGAAGGCGATCTTGAGGGGCAGCAGGTTGGACCAGCGGGGGAAGATGTTTGCCATGGGAGGGCTGTGGGAAATGGGATGAAAATTGCGGAAAGGGTCACAGACAAATACAAAATCGCCCCGAACGAAGCCGGTCGAGGCGCAAACATGCAACCCCTTCGTAAACGTGCAACCCAAAAAATCAGCTTTTTATTCGGCAGGCGTTCCGCGGCCAAGGCCCGCCGGATGGGGTTGTCGCCCCCCGACGCACGCCACGGGTATTTTGATGCCACCATCGCTGCCCGCACGCCACACAAGGGCCCTCCCGACGTGCAGGAGACTCCCGATAATGAAATTCTTTGTTGACGCCGGGTGGGTCTGGCGGAGGGCCGCGGGGCGGGGCACTGCCGTCTGCCGGCTTGACAGTGGCCCCCGGCATGCGACCCTACGTCGGATATGGCGCATTTTCTCGATCCCCGCAGTGATTTGGTGTTCAAGCGGATTTTCGGTGAGCACCCGGAGATTCTGCGGGATTTTCTCAACGGGGTGCTGCCATTTGCCGATGAAAGCCAGCACATCGCCATGTTGGAGTATCTGCCCAGCGAGCAGGTGCCGGACATTCCGGTGATCAAGAACAGCATCGTCGACGTTCGCTGCAAGGATGCCCTCGGCCGCCAATTCATCGTGGAAATGCAGATGCAGTGGACCAGTTCGTTTCTCCAGCGGGTGCTCTTCAACGCCAGCAAAGCGTATGTGCGGCAGTTGGAAAAAAGCGAGAGCTACGATCTGCTCTGCCCGGTCTGGGGCTTGAGCCTGCTGGATGCCACCTACGATCCCGATCCCGACGCATACTACCACGACTACCGGATCGTCGAAACCGACAACCCGCAGCGGGTGCTGGAGGGCCTGCGGTTGATTTTCGTGGAATTGCCCAAATACCGCGAAACCAACCCGCAGGAGGCGCGCAAACTGCGCTGGGCCTGGCTCAAATTCCTGCGTGAAGCCGGCGATGCAGGCAGCCAGGGTCATCTTTCAGTGGCGGATTTCAGCGCGCAGGTCGGCATCAACGAGCCGCTGCGCCAGGCCCTGACCATCGCCGAGGAATGCGGCTTCACGCGCGAGCAATTGGCGATTTATGACGGATTTTGGGACGCCGTGAGGATCGAACGCAGCCTGCTGAGCGGGAAATTTGCCGAGGGCTTGGCCGAGGGCAAGGCCGCAGGGTTGGCCGAGGGCAAGGCTGCTGGTAAGGCCGAAACCCTGCGTGAGACCTCGGCGGCAATGCAAGCAGCGGGCATCGACCCCGAGACCATCGCCCGCATCACCGGAGTGCCAATGGCGCGAATTGCCCGCTTGTAGCTGCATTACGCGTCCCGTGGGACCCCTGCAACGTCATCCCCATGCCGCTTAGCCCCTCCAAGCACCCTCGAAAAATCCTTGCAATGGCAGGCAAATTAAAAAAATCGGCGGGAAATTCAAAATTTTGCCATTTCCGGCTTGCCAGTGGCCGGACGTTTGCTAAACCATCCGCCCCCGCGGCAGATCCGGACAGTTCCGGTGTCGTCACGCGGTCACGCGAAATTCCCGCACATCATGGCACGTATCCTAGGCATTGAAATCCCCAATGAGAAGCGCATCGAAGCTTCTCTGCCCTACATGTTTGGCATTGGCCGCCCGACCGCGGCAAAAATTCTAGAACACTCCGGCATCGACCCGAACATCCGCACCGGGCAGCTCACCGAAGACCAATTGGTGCGAATCGCGCAAGTGATTCAGGCCGAGTCGATCCTCATCGAAGGCGATCTGCGCCGCGAGCGCCAGACACAACTCAAGCGGCTCACCTCGATCAATTGCTACCGCGGCATCCGCCACAAGCGCGGCTTGCCGGTCCGCGGCCAGCGCACCCGCACCAATGCCCGCACCCGTAAGGGCAAGAAGAAGACCGTCGGCGTGAAGAAATAATTTCCAGTAAGCACCAAGAGCTCTCCCTATGTCAGACGAAGCAACGACTCCCATTCCCGCCGCTCCTGCGGTGGTCAAACCTGCCCCCGCCGCCCCCGCTGCCGCACCGGAGGCCGCCGTCGAGGGCATGCCGCCCAAGGCGGTCAAGCGCGACATTTTCGCCGAAATCGGCGGAGGTGAGGAGGAAATCAAGATTCACAAGGCCAAAGGCTCGAAAAATGTCCTCCGCGGCATCGTTCACGTCACCGCCACTTTCAACAACACCTTGGTCAGCGTGACTGACACCAATGGCAACTCAATCGGTTGGTCGAGTGCCGGCAAGATGGGCTTCAAGGGCTCGCGCAAGAGCACGGCCTACGCCGCCCAGGTGGTGTCGCAGGACGCCTGCCGTCAGGCCATGGGCCACGGCCTGAAGGAAGCTGAAGTGCGGGTGAAAGGTCCCGGTTCCGGCCGCGAGGCTGCGGTGCGTGCCGTCCAAGGCTTGGGTCTGGAGATTCTCTCCATCCGCGATGTGACGCCAATCCCCCACAACGGCTGCCGCCCCAAGAAGGCCCGTCGCGTGTAATCCCTATCAATTTCAAACTAACAGATCATGGCACGTTACACAGGTCCCCGCGCGAAGATCAGCCGCCGTTTCGGCGTCTCTCTCTTCGGCCCGTCCAAAGCGCTCGAGCGGCGCAATTTCCCGCCCGGTCAGCACGGTGTGCGCGCCGGACGCAAAAAGAAGAGCGAATATTCCGTCGCCCTTGGTGAAAAGCAGAAACTGCGCTTTCAATACGGTGTGTTGGAGAAGCAATTCCGCAAGTATTACGAGGAAGCCGCCCGTCGCCGTGGCGTCACCGGGGTGATCCTGCTGCAATTGCTCGAGACGCGTCTCGACAACGTGTGCTATCGCTTCGGCTTCGGCAACACCCGCCAGGCGGCCCGCCAGTTGGTCAATCACGGCCACATCCTGGTCAACGGCCATTGTGTGGACATTCCAAGCTTCCAGTGCAAGCCGGGCGATGTCGTCAAGGTCGGTGCCAAGCCATCCTCCAAGCAATTGGCGTTGCGCATGCTCGACCTGACCCAGGCCGCCTCGGTCAAGGACTGGCTCACGCTGGACCGCGACAAGATGGAAGGAACGATGTCCCGCGTGCCAGCACGTGACGAGATCGATCCGCTCGTCAACGAGCAGCTCATCGTCGAGCTCTACTCGCGCTAACCGGCGCTTGTTCACCTCATTCATTTCACAGAACGCCCGGGCTGCAAACCCGGGCGTTTTTGCGTCTTGGGGAGCGCCGGCATCCTGCCGGCTGGGATTCGCATCCTGTCAATCCCTCTTCGAGGAGCATGAGCGCGCTCCAGTTGCCGCCCATGCTCGCACCCCGGGGAACTGGCAGGATGCCCGGCCAGTGGCTGCCTTGGCGCCTCGCCGCAAGTGCCTCGGACCCAGCACAGCTCGCCCCGCTTCTTCACCTCTTCACACGACACTGGCAAGTGTCGTTCCGCAGGCCGTGGCTGCGGCGTCTCGCCGCAAGTGTCCTGATCCCCCCCCCGCGGCCGCAATCTCCCCCCGTCGCCACAATTCAGCACTGCAATGATCGCTTTGTGATTGCGCGGCGGGCAGGGCCAGCCACCATCGCGGCGCATGGCATACACCTCAGACCGGGCATTCGAGTTGATCGCGGCAGCCAACGAGCGCGGCCGCCTGGCCCACGCGTTCTTAATCAGCGGCGCGGTCGGCTGCGGTAAGGAATCCCTGGCCGCCCGCCTGATCCAATTGGTCAATAATTCGCCGCAGTCCGGCGGCGGCTTCGATTTGTTTGGCGAGCCCGTGCCGGTCACCGTACCCGCACTCGATGAATTGGAAAGCGGCTGGGTGCGGGTGTTGCGGCCCCGCATGAAATCCCGCCGCATCGGCGTCGATGAAATCCGCGACCTGGAACACACGTTGCATCTGGCGGCACCCGGCGGGGCCTGCAAGGTCGGGGTCATTGTGGAGGCCGACCGCATGAACGACCAAGCGGCAAACGCGTTTCTTAAGACCCTGGAAGAACCGCCGCAACGCACGCTGTTGTTGTTGCTGAGCGCCAACCCACAGCGCTTGTTGCCGACGATTCTATCGCGCTGCGTGCGCATCCAGCTGCTGGGCGGGCGGCCGCTGCTGGCCGAGGGCGGCGCCGAGTTGGTGGCGGCTCTGAATCTGGCAGCCACCCGCGGCTTCGGCACCCCGATCGCCGCCTTGCACCTTAAAGCGGCCTTTGTCTCATTCCTGGCCCAGCGCCGCGAGGCTGCGGAGGCGGCGGCTTCGGCCGCCGAAAAAGAAGAAATTGCCGCCTACCGCGAGGCGACCGACGGCAGCTGGTTGAAGGAGCGCAAGGTGTTTCACGAGGCCGCGGCACAGGCCGAGTATCTGGATTCACGCGGCCGCTTGTTTGACGTGCTTATGGCCTGGATGGCCGACCTGCTCCGCCTTAAAACCCGCGCCGGCGGACTGGATTTCCCCGATTCCGCCCCCAAATTGCGGCCCATCGCCGAGGCCGAAAGCGAATCCCGCTTGCTGCTGCGCATGGAGGCGCTCGACGCCCTGCGCCGCACCCTCGATACCAATGCCTTCGAGCCCTTGGCCATTGAGGTCGGCTTCCTCAAGGCGTTCGGCTGACAAGCGCCCCAGCTCTAGCATATTTTTTGTTATTTCGGGGGACTGATGCCCGTAACAGACTCCGGCAGCAAGTGCTAGCTCCTCGCTAGAGGCGGCGAACGGCCCTATTTCTTACCATTCACCCTCATGAATCTCCATTTCAAGTGTCCCAATTGCGGCTTGGAAATGCTGGCGGAAACCAGCAACGTCGGTGGCACCGGCCAGTGCCCATCCTGTGGTCAGGAATTCGTGGTGGCCGCCACGCCGCAGCCACTGCCGGTGGTCACGGCGCAGGTGGTCGGGGCCGGTCCGAGGCCGACGCTCGCGCCGCATGCGGGACCAGGCCATCCGCCCGTGGCGATGCCGCGGCCGGGTCTGGCGGGCCAGCAGCGCCACGCGCCGCCCGCCTTCGCCCAGAGACAGCAGGACAGCAGCGATACCAAAGACAAGATCCTGATCGCGAGCGTGCTGATTGGCGGCGGACTGCTGGTTTTCGGATTGCTGTGGATGATGCAGCACGCCAATCAAAACCCGGCTCCACCCACTCCACCGCCAACGGCCCCAACCGGTGCCGGACACGCCGCGCGGGACAAGGACGTGGAGCGCCTCGAAGCCAAACAAAAGGAACTCGAGAAAGAAGTCGAGCGCGGCAAACTCATCCGTGACAAGCAGGAACAGGCGGAGCAGGAGGAGAATCAGACGGCACGCGTCAAGCTGGAAGCTGAGGCGGCCATGCAGCGGACCAAGATGCGGAAGTACTATGCGACACGATTGTTTGAGGGTGACGAGACAGCAGCTGGTGCATTCATCACCGAACTGGAAAACATCCGCAATGACGTGGCGCTGCTGCCGGAAAATGCCAAGGAACGCAGCTCTGCGGAGGAAGCGGATAAATTCGTCGCGGCGCGCATGATCGAGCGTGCGGGCAAGAATTCCATCTTGTACCACTGGTTGGAGGACCACGGCCGCAAGCCGGAGGACCTGGTGCCAGGCTTGGCGGGGAAAAATCCCAACTCCGCTGACGGCTCGCCGGGTGCCAGCTTTGACTTCAGCAGGTATGCCGCCTTCGGCTCGGGCTTCTGGGTGTCCGCCGATGGCTGGCTGCTGACCAATCACCATGTGGTTAATGCCGCGAAGTCGGTGGAGCTGCGCATGCGGGACGGCACTATCATTCAGGCCACGGTGGTCAAAACCGATACGGTCAATGATTTGGCGCTGTTGAAGGCCGCTTCGATGCCACCGTCCTGGTTGCCGGTTTCCAAAGGCGAAGCCGAACTCAAGCTCGGGCAAACCGTCTTCACCATCGGCTATCCCAATCCCCAGGTCCAGGGGCTCGAACCGAAATTCACCGACGGTCGCATCAGCAGCGTCACGGGAATCGCCGACAGCAAAAACCACTATCAGACCACCGTGCCAGTGCAGCACGGCAATTCGGGCGGCCCTCTCGTCGATCTCAAGACCGGCTGGGTCGTCGGCGTGGTCAATTCGCGCTTGGAAGACTCCCGCAGCGGCACCGGCATTGCCAACGTGAGCTATGCGATCAAGGGCAACGTGGCGTGGACGTTCCTGGCTTCCGTGCCGGAAGCCAAGTTGGCGGTGGAACGCAAGCCCGCAGCGGCCATCAAGCAAGGCGATGAACGCGCCGTCATCGACCGCGTCAAGGATGCGGCTATCCTCATCCTCGACTTGCGCTGATCGGAGCCGCGCCCAAGCGTCGTTTCGGACAATTCGTCCGGCACCTCTCATCTCGTCTCGATTCCCGCGGCGGGAACTGCTCCACTCGCGCCGTGCCCGCCTCCACTTTGCATGCCTGTCTTCTCGCCGCGCGTCCCAAGACGCTGCCCGCCGCCGTCGTGCCGGTGTGGGCCGCCTGCGTGCTCGCCTGGAAACTCACCGGCGTTTTCCACCTCACCCTCGCCCTGTGCACCTTGGGTGGTGCCGTCGCCATCCAGATCGCCACCAATTTCTTCAACGACGCGATCGATTCGCACAAAGGTGCCGATACCGCGCGCCGCCTCGGGCCGAAGCGGGTGACGGCCTCCGGCTTGCTTTCACCGCGCGTGGTGTTGGGTTTGGCGCTGGGATTTTTGCTTCTGGCAGCCGGGTTTGGGAGCGTTCTCTATCAGGCGCGGGGGTGGCCGATCCTGATCATCGGCGGGCCCTCGTTGTTTCTGGCCTACGGCTACACCGGCGGCCCGTTTCCGCTGGCCTATCGCGGTTTGGGCGAAGTGTTTGTCATTCTCTTCTTCGGTTTCGTCGCCGTGGCGGGAACCGTCTTCATCCAAACCGGCACCTGGCCACCGGCAGCCGGGCTGTTGGGATTGCAAATCGGCCTGCTCTCCGCCGTGCTCATCTCCATCAACAACCTCCGCGACCGGGCGGAGGACGCCACCACCGGCAAGCGCACCCTCGCCGTCCGCTTCGGCCATCAGGCGGCAGTGGCCGTCATCGCCACCGAACTGGTGCTCGCCGCTGCCGCCGGCGGTGCCTGGATCGCCCTCGGCCTGCCGTGGTTGGCACTTGCCGGGCTTCCAATCGTTCTCCTGGGCTGGCGGATTGTCCACGGTGTGCGGACCTCCGCCCCCGGCCCCATCTACAACCGCTTGCTGGCGCTCGGCGGCGTCCTGTTGTTAATGTTTGCGGGAATATTTCACCTTGCGGCAGCCCTGGGTTAGCGCCAACCCTCCTGCAGGCCAAGTGCCACCGTCCGCACATCAATACTGGTTTTTGATAATTGGAGACTCCTCCAGTTGGGAGACCCTTTTGGAAAACTTCCGGTTTCCCTTGCGTTCGGGGTCGAACGGCGGCAGGTTTCATCGTCGGGTTTAATCGACACTACAACCATGAAAAACACCCTAGCCATCCTCGCCGTCGCAGCTGCTTTCGCCCTGCCCTCCTGCTCCAACCAAGGGCCTAACACGAATTCCGGCATGGCCACCGGCGCCCTTCTCGGTGCTGGCACGGGTGCCATCATCGGCAATCAATCCGGTCACGCGGGTCAAGGCGCGCTCATTGGTGCCGGTGCGGGCACTCTCATCGGCGGCGCTTACGGCAAGTCCAAGGACCAGCAAGAAGGCTACTGAGCGGCCAACGGCCAACGGCCAACGGCCAACGGCTAACGGCTAACGGCTAACGGCTAACGGCTAACGGCTAACGGCTAACGGCTAACGGCTAACGGCTAACGGCTAACGGCCGGTTGCGCG
>CAIVSK010000027.1 GCA_903908495.1 Akkermansiaceae bacterium | reverse complement strand
GTTGGACCGTTTGCGGCGGGTGTTTGCCGACGGCCGGTTTGCCGCCGCCGGCGGTCCCAACCTGCCGCCGCCCCCGTGCTCGTGGCGGGAGGCGGTGGTGTGCGCTGCACCGGGCGCGCCCAGCCATGTCTTGCTCGATGACGAGGAGGCCGAGCACCTGCCGGGCTGCAATCTGGCAGTAACGCGCGCCGCCTTTGAGGCCACCGGCGGCTTTGACCCCGCGTTTCACACCGCGGGGGATGACGTGGATTTCTGTTGGCGTCTGCGCGATGCGGGGTACCGCCTCGGCTTCGCCGCAGGGGCGTTTGTGTGGCACTGGCGGCGACCGTCGCTCGGCGCATTCCTGCGCCAGCAAATCGGCTACGGTCGCGCCGAACACCTGTTGATCCACAAACATCCGCAACGCTTTTCGAAACGCGGCGACGCCTGTTGGGAGGGCTTTGTGTATGGCGGCGGACCGGTTAGAGCCATGGCCGAGTCCGTCATCTATCATGGCCCGATGGGCGGCGCCGGCTACCAGTCGATCCTCAACCGGATGCTGCCACTGCGCGGCTTGGACGAGCGCTTCGCCTCGCCAACCGCCCGCATCGCCCTCCACGCCGCCAGATTCCTTCAACCCCGCCTGCGCGGCTGGGCCAGAAACCGCATCCTGCGCCTCGGCACGCCCCGTCTGGCAAAAACCGCGCAGCCCGCCCCCACCGCCCAATTCGATATCCCCTGCGCCGCCGGCCGCGACCGCAACCACTTCCTGGCCGTCCTGCTGGAAGACGGCTGGGCCCCGGGTGGCGCCTGCGACGGCTGGGATGTGGCCAAGCTCGGCACCCGCGTGCTGCTGGCCACCGAGCGCGGCGACGGCATCGCCACCCGCACCCTCGTCCGGGTGTGGGGCGACCGCGCGCTGGCGGCGGCGGCCCTGGGCCACATTGCGCCGTAGCTGCGGCGTCCCCGCCGCAGGCCGTGTCTGCGCGCCTCCGGCCGCAGTCTTCGTGCCCAAGAAGGCGCAAACGCAGAGGCGCGGAGCGCGCAGGGGCGGACCAAGAGTCCTGAACCAGCCTCACTGCCGCGGCCGGAAAACTTTCCCGCTGCGATCGGTCAGAACCGGCGTGACTAACAACAACGTCCGCGATCCGTCGGGATGGGTCTGCACCTGCACTTGGGTGGCGGCGTCACCGACAAACCCCTTGCTGGCAATCGCAGTGCGCTCGGTGATATCCGCCCACCCGGTCGCAGGGTCGATCCCGCCGGTGGTCTCGGTATAGTTCAGATCGACCTGATGCCCAAGCCCCAAGGCCGCCAGCTGCACCCCAACGACAATGCCGACCGGGTGCGCGCTAAACTCGTCCGGCGCATCCGCATCCGGCGCGATGATCTCATGACTGATTTCAATGGTCGCCGCTTGCCCGCTGCGGGCGGTGATCGATGGCATGGCCATGAGTTCGACACCCTCCGTTTGAGCCAATTCGCCCAGGAGCGATTGCAACTCCGCGGGCCCGAGTTCGGCCGCTTGTGGCGGGCTCCATTGCACCCCGGCGGGAATATCAATCACCTTGGCAGTGAGCGCGTGTTGGACGAGAGGAACGCTGTCCATGGCCTCGATCAGCGCCGCCAACGCCCCGCGGTCTGCGGCGCTCGTGCTATCAATCACCAGCCCGCAAAAATCACGACGGGTCCGCGCTGTAAATGGGTCTGCGGCGCTCGTGCTATCAATCACCAGCCCGCCAGGGCGCATCGACAATCGGGTCGATGGATCCAACTCGACGCCCATGGCGGCCAACGCACCCAACAGGCCGCCGGAACTCGACGTCTCAGTGGCGGCCAGCGCCGCCAAACTTTCCCCAAAGCCAGGCGGAACCGCCAAGGTGTCGCTCAGTGGCTTGCGGCCCAGCTCGCCCGGGACGGCGAAGCGGTATTCCGCGCCGCTGCGCCGCACCGTCAGGCGCGAGGCTGCGGCGAGAAGTCGGATCGAGGAATCCAGCGGCCTGGAACCGATTTTCAGCCGGAGCCGCGCGTCGGCACCCGCTGGAATGATGAAACTCAGGTGGAGCGGGGTCTCACCGGTCGCGCGGCAGACATCCTCGTAAGCCGCCCGCAGTTTTGCCAGAGCCGCTTCCAAGCCGAGGCCATCAATGCTCACCTCCGGCAGAAAAAACTCCCGCAACTGCTGCGGCGAGTGGCTGCCACGCGGACCGACCGGCGGACGCTCCGCGGCCTTGATTTTGCCCGTATACCGCGCGGCCCCTGCATATTCCCCCGCAGTGCCGGAAGCCTGCCCGTTTATCCAGGAAAAAAACCGCGGCGTCTTGCCGGCCGACGTCGCCGTCCACACCGCGAGTTGCAGACAGACCCCGGCAAGCATCAGCACAGCCGCAACGATGACCCCGCGTCTCATGGCCGACATGCTAGGCTGGTGCCGGCCAGGGTCGAGCACAATTGCGTCTGCTGGGCGCGCTGCGCAGGGCAATTGGCTTAATCAGCCTCTGTTTGAGGAGTCGCAAAGGCTTTTGAGTGTCAGCTACCCATCGTTGCTGATTCTATCATGTTAGCTGTGTCTCCCCCCCCCTCCCCCGCACCTTTGTTCAGCACTGGAGTGCCAAGAGTCGACCAATGGTTTCGACGATCGTCGAAACCATTTGCTAACAAATTCCGCCGGAACCAGGAGTTGGAGGCTTCCTGCCACAGGTTGCCCAGCATTACAAAAAGTTGTAAAGCGTTGAAAATAAGTCTATTAGTCGGCTTGACTCACCGCCACACCCACAAAAACGCTGTGCCAAGAGTCGACAAATGGTTTCGACGATCGTCGAAACCATTTGCTAACCGGTTCGCGGCGAATTTCGGGGGCTCGCGAGCAACGGCAGCGTGGAGATGAGTTTGGCCGGTCCTCTCGGTGCGGTGACTCCGTGTGGGAGGGATGTGAATTTTGACAGACTGCGGGCATGGACAAGCCGAGGAGACGATTCGTCAGCCAAACGCCCTGGCGCGCTGCGGACGACTCCCCCTGCGCAGCCCGCTGTTGACGGGCCTGTTTGCCACCGTTATGGCTGGGGCGTGAGCCTGCGCACCCGTGACTTCGATTTCCACCTGCCCGACGAGTTGATCGCCGCGCGACCGCTGGCCGAGCGCTCGGCCTCGCGGATGTTGGTGGTGCATCGCGCCAGCGGGCTCGTCGAGCACCGGATGTTCCGCGAGTTTCCTACCTTTCTGCGGCCGGACGATTTGTTGGTCCTCAACGACACCAAAGTGCTCCCGGCCAGGGTGTTCTCCGACGACGGCAAAACCGAACTGCTCTGCCTCGAGCGCCTCTCACCCACCGAATGGCGCTGCCTGGTGCGGCCCGGCAAACGCATGAAAGCGGGCCGCAGCGTGACCGTCGGCGGCATCGGCGGCACCGTCGCG
>CAIVSK010000026.1 GCA_903908495.1 Akkermansiaceae bacterium | reverse complement strand
GGGTTTCAGCCTGCTATCCGAACTGGGACCGGCTTTGATGGGATTTGCTCCCCCTTGCGGGTTGGCAGCCCTCTGTACCGGCCATTGTAGCGTGTTTGTGGCCCAAGATATAAGGGAAATACTGACCTGACATCATCCCCTCCTTCCTCCCCGTTACCGGGGCAGTCTGAATAGAAAAATACAACTATTCACAAGGGTTGCGCTCGTTGAAGGACTTAACCTAACATCTCACGACACGAGCTGACGACGGCCATGCAGCACCTGTGCAAATCCCCCGAAGGGTCACGCGCTTTCACGCGCTTAGAGATGCATGTCAAGCCCAGGTAAGGTTCTTCGCGTTGCATCGAATTAAGCCACATACTCCACCGCTTGTGCGGGTCCCCGTCAATTTCTTTGAGTTTTAGTCTTGCGACCGTACTTCCCAGGCGGCACGCTTAACGCGTTAGCTCCGGCACAAGGGGGGTCGAATCCCCTCACACCAAGCGTGCACCGTTTACTGCCAGGACTACAGGGGTATCTAATCCCTTTCGCTACCCTGGCCTTCGAGCCTCAGCGTCAGGAGTTGTCCAGTAGCTCGCTTTCGCCACGAGTGTTCCTCTTGATATCCACGCATTTCACTGCTACACCAAGAATTCCAGCTACCTCTCCAATCCTCTAAGCACGGCAGTATCGGATGCAGTTCCGGGGTTGAGCCCCGGGATTTCACATCTGACTTACCACGCCGCCTACGCTCCCTTTACGCCCAGTGATTCCGAACAACGCTCGGGACCTTCGTATTACCGCGGCTGCTGGCACGAAGTTAGCCGTCCCTTCCTCTTCTGGTACTATCAACCCTGTCGGCTGTTCACCGCCAGGTCTTACTCCCAGATGACAGGAGTTTACAATCCGAAGACCGTCATCCTCCACGCGGCGTTGCACCATCAGGGTTGCCCCCATTGTGAATTATTCTCGACTGCTGCCACCCGTAGGTGTCTGGACCGTGTCTCAGTTCCAGTGTGCCTGATCGTCCTCTCAGACCAGGTACCCGTCGTAGCCTTGGTGAGCCGTTACCTCACCAACAAGCTGATAGGGCGCGAACCAATCCCTCAGCGACAGCCTTGCGGCCACCTTTACTCTTGCGAGACCATGGGGTATTAATCCAAGTTTCCCTGGGCTATTCCCCACTGAAGGGCATGTAATTCACGTGTTACTCACCCGTGCGCCACTGAACAACACTTGTATTGCTACTCATGTTGCCCCGTGCGACTTGCATGTCTTAAACACGCCGCCAGCGTTCGTTCTGAGCCAGAATCAAACTCTCCGTAAAAATTGATTTTATCCGTATGCTTCCGTTGCCGGAGGCACACCTTAAATCGGGTGGTCAACCTGTTTCCAGGCCAACCGTTCCGCGCACCGTTTAGTGGTGCGCAGCGCACAATTTAATCTTTTTCTTCCACTCGAACCACTCCCGGTCCAACGCCTTGCGGCGTCGCCTGTCGTCCGAGTCACACTGTCAAAGAGCCCACTTCGAGGGGACTAAAAAGCCGATCGGGGTGTTTAACCTCGATCGACATCCTGTCGCTCGACCGCCATGCTTTGTGGCGGCCCGCGAAGCTAGTCTGGATACCCCCCGGAGGTCAACGTTTTTTATGAAGTTTTTTCGATTTTTTTCAAAATACGCTCTAAGGCGTTGGTTTGCAACGGATTTTCATGGTCAGGCAGGGCTCAAAAACGGGCTCGGAAAGGGTGGAAACGGCCCCGATCGGTGACCAAAACGCAGAAAACGGGTCCGGCGGGGGTGTTTTTCGCCGCGCGGGCGGAAAATGGGCCTGGCGGCGGCGGCGGGGCGGCGGGCGGCGGCGGGTACTACTAGATTGGTAGTAGGTAGGCGGCGTGGACTGCGGTGGCGCAGGGACCGCGCTGGCTTGGACTGCGGCGGCGAGCGCCAGCGCGCCAGCGCGACAGCGCTTTGGCTCGCGGGCGGCGCTGCGCTGCGGGCTCCATCCGGGCCGCGCCGTCAACACGATGCCATGTTGCCGGCTTGAGCGATGCCGATTCGCGAGACGGGTTGCGCCTGAAGGGAAGGTCGGCACGCTGCCGCTTGAGCCAAAGCGGCGTGGCGGGCTCCGCCCCTTCCCGCCGCACTCCACACATTGGCTCGCGCAGGGGCAGCCCATGCATGGACTGCGGTGGCAAGCGCAGCGCGACACCGCTTTGGCTCGCGCCTGCGAAAAGCACACCTTGACTCGCGCATGCGAGGAAGATGCTTTGGCCCGCACAGGGGCGGCGCACACGTTGGCGGCATCCCGTGCTACTCGAAGCTGGTGAACCAACGCGCGATGGCGTCCGGGAAAAACTGGTGCAAGGCGGCAGTGGCGGCGGCGGGTGTGTACAATTCGAGATTGCCCTGCGGCCCGGTGAGGCGTTCCAGCCAGATATGCCGTGGTTGGCCCGGCACCCAGATTTTTTCCCAGGCGAAGGCGGCCTCGTAGCCATGGCGGCGCCACACCATGCCCTCGCCGTTCTGGGAGGCATAGTGGCTCATGATCAGGGCGGTGGGTTCGCCGCCTTGGCGCAGGGAGTGGCCGGCCAAGCCGTCCCACTCGGCTTGCGGGCAGCCCAGGGCGTCCAGAATCGAGGGCATGAGGTCCAAATGGCTGGCCTGAGCCACCGGCTCGCCCCGGCCTAGCGCCTTGGGCCACTTGACGACCACCGGCACGGCGGTTTCCTCGACAGTTAGACCGGAGGTATGGAACCACACCCCGTGCTCCTGCATCTCCTCGCCGTGATCACCGGTGACGATAATCATTGCGTCATCATAGCGGCCTTGCGCTTTGAGGAACCCGATGTATTTGCCCAGCAAGCCGTCCACCCAGGCCAGCGAGTCCCAATATCGGTGCTTGACCTGCACAATGTCTTGCGGGCTGGGATGCAGAGGAAACCAGGACGATTTGGCGAAATCCGCAAACGGCGGAGTGAAGTCGGCCGCCCAATTGTAGGGGTAGTGAGGCGACTCGACGGCCACCAGGCGGAAGGTGCCACCGGCGGGTCGTGCCAGGACCGAGTCCCGCCACAGGTCCAACACATGCAAGTCGCGCTCGCTGATGCCCGCCGGCCACTCGGTGCTCTCCGGCGTGAGGCTCAACAACACGTCGGTGGCCTCACCGTGGCCGAAGTTCGTGGTGTCCATTTCCGCGTAGTTGAAGATGGCCGACGAGCGCACCTCGTTGCGATAACCTGCGGCATGCAGCGCCTCTAGCAACGGTGCCGGACGCCGCGCCTGGCGGTCGGTTTCCCAGAACACGGGCGGCTTGCCGCTCAGCATGGCGAACCACGACAGATGGGTGGCATTGGCGGCCGAGCGGGTTTCGCGGATCGGCTGGCACTCGCTGTCACGCCACTGGCTGAGAAAGGGCATGACCTCGGGGCGGGCGCCGTCGCCACGCAGGGTTTCCACGATAAACCAATACACATCCGGCCGCCGGGTCACGCTCAGGGCGCTCGGGCGCGGCGGTTCGCGAAATTGCACGGTGTAGGACGCCAAGCCTGGGGCGAACACGCCCGGGCACAGGTGAATCATGCAAGAGCGGCGTTGCCACCAGCGTCCGACGCGGCCGTTCCAGTGCGGTTCGCTGGATTGCTCGACCGCCAGCAACAGCCACGCCCCCAAGGCCACGAGCAACAGCTGGCAGGACCGCAACCGCAGGCCCAGACGCCGCGACAGCCACGCCGAGCCGAGCACGATGGCGGCCACCACCAGCACCACGGCCGCGACCGCCAGGCAGACGGGCACCGAAATCCGGATGCCGCCGCCTTGCAGCACGTGTAGCAGATCGAATTTGCCACCGACGGTCAGTTCGCCGAAAAACAACACCAAGCCTTTGCCCCAGAGTTTGCGCATGCCGATCTCGGCGCAGAGGGCCACCAGCGCCACTCCCACCGCCAATCCGCCCAGCCAGCGCGTTCCCGGCGGCGACCAGCGCGCGAATTGCTGCAAGCAGAACCAAGCCACCGCCACCAGCACCACCTGGCTGAGTCCCCGCGCCAGCACAAAACCTAGCACAGCCGGCACGCCGCCCTTGACTTGCTCGAGCATGATGCAATCGCTCGCCACGGCCAGCACCAGGATCAACCCGCACAGCACCCCGTTCCACTCGCTGGCCGGCGCGCGGGCATCGGCCCGTCTACCATTCCACCACGCACGCAGCGCCGCCACCCCGGCCACCCCTAACAATGCCGCCAGTCCCAGCCAATAGACCGGCGGTACCAGCCAGCCAAAGCAACCGGCGCCCCCCCAGGCCAGCAGGTCAAGCGCGCCCCAGCGGCCGCCATGGCGCTTTTCCCACCAATAGCCGCCGAAGGTCCCTCCCACCGCCACCAGCAAGCCAGCGACGATGAGCTCCACGATCAGATTACCCGGCCAGAGGCGCGCCGGAATCAAGTTAGATCCAAGTGCGATCGACCACCCCCGCACAAACGGCGTGAGTGCGATGAGAACACCACCCAACCACCCCAAGCCGTGGGCCGCACGCCCCCACATTGCGGTTTTGTTCTCCATCGGGGCGCGGTTTTACCCGATCAGGCAGGTTCGGCAATGACAAAACGCGGAACCCGCGGGGGCGGCAGGTCCGGATCCGACGGGGGCATGCTGAAACGATGGGTGGTGACGGGCCGCTGCCCTGTGAGGTCTCTAGGTTGTGGGCGATTCGGAGATTGCCTGTCCTTGAGAGCACTTCGACCATCATCCCCGTGGCGGGTGGCGGGATGCAATTCCTATTTGTTTCGCGTTTGGAAAGGATCCTGCAATCACGCTCAGGAGATTGCCCCCCTCTATCTGCGAGAACGGAGACGCATATACCATTCTTTTCTAGCAGTTTTGTGGAAAATCTTCATGATTCCGGGGTTCGATCGGCACAATTGATATCCACCACCCCACCACCATGAACCTGTTATCGACAACTGGTATGCACCTGCTCCGCAATCGCCGCCCATTCCCTCTGGGCATCGGTGGCTTGGCCATGGCGCTGGCGGCGCTCGCCCTGCCCGCCGCCGCACAGATCGCCGCCTGGGATTTCTCCGGCGACAACACAGCGGCCGCGAGTTCCGCCGCGGAGGTGTTTGATGCTAAACTCGACTGCTCCAACGCCCTCACCCGCGGCAGCGGTGCCGGGGCCAGCGCGGCGAACAATTCATTCCGCAGCACCGGCTTCGGCAACAACGGAATCGCCACCGCCAACACCGACTACTTCCAGTGCACGCTGTCCGCCACCGCAGGCTTCACCCTGTCGCTCAGCAGCCTGGACGCCAGATTCTCTGGAACCGCCAGCTACTGCGCCACACCCGGCGTTAGCGGCCAGTTTGCCTATAGCGTGGACGGGAGCACGTTTGTATTGTTGGGTAGCCCGTTTGTGATGACGAGCAGCGGTCCGATGCCGCCGCTCGATGTATCGGTAATCAGCGCCTTACAAAACGTGCCGGATGCCACCATGGTGACGATCCGATACTACGCCAGTGGCCAAACCACCACCGGAGGTTGGGGATTTTATTCGGCCGCTGCCGGACAATATGGCCTGGCCATCGGGGGCACCCTCGCCGCCTCCGCGTTGCCACCCCTGACGTTTAGCGCCGCGCCGACGAGTTTTGCCGAAAATGCCGCAGCCCCGGCCGCCACCGGTACGGTCGGCATCCCGACAGCCCTGGCGACTGATCTGCTGGTCAAACTGGTATCGAGCGACCCCACGGAAGCCAGCGTGCCGGCGGCCGTCACCATCGCCGCCGGCACAACCTCCGCCAATTTTCCGATCCTGGCGGTTAATGATTTGTTGGTTGATGGTGCGCAGGGGTTGTATCTAACGGCCTCAGCGACGGGCTACAGCAGCGCGGTGCAAACCCTCACCGTCACCGATGACGGCGACGCGCCACCCAACCTCGGCCCCGGCGCAATCGCCTTTGTCGGCTTTAACGCCGATGGTGCCAACGACCTTGCCTTTGTCGCACTGGCACCCATCGCGGCGAGCGACACGATTTTTTTCACCGACAAGGCGTGGAACGGCTTGGAACTGGGCAAGGGCGGGGCATTTGCCAGTGGCGAGGGCGTCATCACCTGGACCGCTCCCGCTGCCGGAGTGGCGGCCGGCACGGTGGTTGCCCTCAACAACCTCCTCAACACGAGCCGCAGCGCCAGCGTGGGAACCCTCAGCGCGGCCGGCAGTTTCAATCTGAGTGGCGACGGCGAAACGGTCTATGCCTATCAGGGGACGGCCAGCGCACCCACCGGTTTCATCGCTGCCATCGCCAGCTGGACCGCCGATCCAACGACTGGTACCTGCCTGAGCACCTCGCACATCATCCATCTCACCAATCATGCCGATATCGGTGCCTACGTCGGCTCGCGCAGCGACCGGCCGGGCTTCGCCACCTATCTGGACGCCATCGCCACTCCGGCCAATTGGCTCACCGAAGACGGCAGCGGTGACCAGGGCCACAATGGCATCGCGCCAGAGGTTCCATTCGACGGTACCGCCTTCACCCTGGCGGGCGGAACGGGCTATGCCGTGTGGGCAGCCGACCATGCAGACAGCCAAACCGCCGACGCCGACGCGGATGGGGACGGCGTGCCTAACGGGATCGAATACTTCATGGGCGAACCACGCGGCACGTTCACCTCCAACCCAACCGTGCTGCTTGGCAAGATCACTTGGCGGCGCGACGTTGCCGCCGCCGCAACCTACGCCGTCATGACCTCCACCGACCTCGTTCACTGGGAACCGGCCACCGCAGGGGTGAAGGACAACGGCGACTCGATTGAATTCACCCTGCCCGAGGGACCGACCCGCGTCTTTGTCCGGCTGGAGGTGGACACTGAGCCGTGAGGCGGGGGGCTGGCTGCCAGAGGGCCATAGCAGGGTGGCCTGCCGTTGGCTCCGGTGGCTGCGGCTGCGGGTGGATAATGGACAACCATGTCCCTGCGGGTTCGTGCGATGTGGGTGCTGGCTGCCGGCTTGCCGCGCAGGATGGTTTTATGGGTACGGCTGCCGTCACCGGCAATGACCAGGTGGCGGGCGGGGGGAGTTTCGCGGCGCAGGATATCGAGTCGCTTGAGGGTCTGGCAGTTGAGATTGCTGACCGTGCTTTTGACCGAGCTGAGGAGCAGGCCAAGCATGTGCTGCTGGAGCCGCACCGAACAGGATCTAGTCAGTGGCCAAACTTCAGCGCGGGTACCAGTGTTCCCGCCCCGCCCGCCGTCTGTGGGCGCCTCAGCCTGCCGATTTGGAAACGGGCCCTGCCAGGCGGCCCCTGCCTGCTGATTCGACCCACCAAATGCAATGGTCCTTGGGGCTAACACAACAGGATTGGGCTGGACGCCGCAGCCACGCGGGTGAGGCACTTCCCGCGCGGTCGAGTCGTGAGACGCTTGCCTTGGAAGCGGGGGCGGTTTAGGCTGGGCGCGATGCACGCGCCGATCCAAACGCAATTTTTCCACACAGGCAGCCCCGCCGAGCCGCTGAGGCTGCGCGACGGCGCGTTGCTACCGGGCGTGACCCTCGCCTACGAGACGTGGGGGGAATTGGATGCGGAGCACTCCAACGCGATTCTGGTGTTTCACGCGCTGTCCGGCTCCCACCATGCGTGCGGGCTCAATTCATCGCTGCCTGAGGTCGGCGATTTCTGGCAGCCCGAACTCCACGAGGGCTGGTGGCAAACCATGATCGGTCCCAAAAAGGCCCTCGACACCCGCAAATTCTTCGTGATCTGTGCCAACTACCTCGGCGGTTGCTACGGCAGCACCGGCCCCGCATCGATCAACCCGGCCACCGGCAAACCGTGGGGCGCCGCCTTCCCGGCGGTCACCGCCGCCGATCAGGCGGAGGTCGTCGGCCGCTTGCTCGACCACCTCGGCATCGACCAACTCAACGCGGTGGTCGGCCCCTCGGTGGGCGGCCTGGTCGGGCTCACCTTCGCCACGCGTTTTCCGCAACGGGTGCGCAACGTCATTTCCATCGCAGCAGGCTTCAAGACCACGGTGCTCAACCGGCTGATTCTCTTCGAGCAGATCCTCGCTATTGAAAACGACCCGCACTTCCACGGCGGCGACTACTATGACAACACGGCCCCGCTCTACGGCCTGGCGCTGGCACGCATGATTTCCCACAAGACCTTCGTCCACCTCGACGCCATCGAGACCCGCGCCCGCCAGGACGTGATCCAACCCGATGACGTGCTGGCCTGGTACCGGGTGCGGGACCAGTTCCAAAGTTACATGCTGCACCAGGGCAAGAAATTCGTGCGCCGCTTCGATGCCAACACGTATCTGCGGATCATCGACATGTGGTCGCGCTATGACGCCACACTGGAGGGCGACGCGGAGAGCCCGGCGGCGCTGTTTGAGCGCTGCCGCCTGGCCGGGCAGCAGTGGCTGGTGTTTTCCATCGATTCTGACTTCTGTTTCTATCCGGAAGAGCAGTCCGAATTGGTCAAACACCTCGAGGACGCCAAGGTGGACGTGATGCACATCACCGTCCACTCCGACAAGGGACACGACTCATTCTTGCTGGAGCCGAAGCTCTACACGCCGCACATGGCGTGGTTGTTCGCCCGGTGAACCGACCCTTCCCGTTGTATGGACCTACCGCCCGCAATGCTTCCAGCCCTAACAGGCACATCCCCCGCCGCCCTCGCCACCTGGCTGCGGGACGCCGGCCAGCCGTCATTCCGCGGCAGCCAAATCCTCGATTGGGTCTGGAAAAAGAAGGCCGGCTCGTTTGACGCCATGACCAATCTGCCCGCAGCACTGCGGGCCATGTTGACCGCGAGCTTCCGGCTCAGCCCGCTGGCGCACAGCCACACCCAGGGCGCGGCCGACACCACGCGCAAGTTTCTATTCCGCTTGCACGACGGCCGCTATGTGGAAAGCGTGCTGATTCCGGCCAACCCGGCACTTTATGGCGAGACGGCGGACCGCCACACGCTATGTGTTTCTTCCCAAGTGGGCTGCGCCTATGGCTGCAAGTTCTGCGCCTCCGGGCTGGCCGGCTTCGCCCGCAATCTGGATGCCGGCGAAATTGCCGGTCAGGTGCTCGCTGCGGAACGCCTCTCCGGGGAACGGGTGGACAACCTCGTGTTCATGGGCATGGGCGAACCCCTCGCCAACCTCGACAACTTGCTGGCAGCCATCGCCCTCATCACCGGGCCCGCGACCCTCCAGCTGGGTGCCCGCCATCTAACTATTTCAACAGCGGGGCTGGTGCCGCAAATCCGCCGCCTCGCCGAGCATCCCCAGCAGATCCGCCTCGCCATCTCCCTGCACGGCGCCAGCGATGAGGTGCGCGACAAGATCATGCCGGTCAACCGCAAGTGGCCGCTGGCCGAGTTGCTGGATGCGCTCGACCACTGGAACACGCTCAAGAAACAAAAGCTCACCCTCGAATACATCCTGATAGCCGGCATCAACGATAGCCATGAGCAGGCCACGGCGCTGGCCCGCCACGCGCGCCGCCTGCACGCCAAGGTCAATCTCATTCCCTACAACACGGTGGACGGCTTGGAGTGGCAACGCCCGGGCGAGAGCCAATGCCGCGCGTTTCTGCAAACCCTCGAACACGCCGGCGTCACCGCCACCCTGCGCTTTGAAAAAGGCCACGACATCGACGCCGCCTGCGGCCAACTGCGCCTCAAACAGGAAACCGCGGACGGCACGCTGGGCTGAAATTGGTGGTTTGCGCCGATCCTCAGCCTTCGCCCGTGGGGGCGACGACGACGACGTGATCGACGCCATGCTTGGAAAACTCCTCCCAATAGCGCTTTTCCCACGCGGAGGTGCGAGCCCGGCGCTCTTCCTCAGTGAGCTTTTCCCACGCCTTCATCCCGATGGCGCGGACCAGATCGCGGTCGGCCAGCCGCACGGCCAGTTCCTCCCAAAAACTCTCATTGCGGAATTCGTCGTAACATTCGTGGTAGAACAAACCCTCCTCCACCTCCGGTTTGACCCGGAAACGCTGGTTTTCCTCATCAAACTCGATCCACCCCCCGAGCCCGGCATGCCCGGCGCGCTCCAGAATCTTGCTCTCCAACGCCTCGAAGCTGGCCACCTGCACGTCGGCGGAGTCTTTTTGGTTCCAAGAGGCCACATTCGCGGCCAGGCTGACCATTTCCACCAGCGTCGCAAGTTCTTGATCCGATAAGCGTAAATGCATGCGTGGTGGAAACAAACCACCTCCCCAGCCAGATCGCAAGCCCGCAGCAACTCGGTGCTTGATTTCCACCGCACGGGTGCCATGCTCCCGCCGAGCCGCACGAGTAGCTCAGCGGTAGAGCAACCGGTTTACACCCGGTCGGTCGGCGGTTCGATCCCGTCCTCGTGTACCAACCCGCCGTGGCGAAAATAATCCGCAGATTTTGCGGCTTCGGGCTTGGCTTGGGGGCGGGAATTTGCCACTTGTGTGGCATGCGTCCGCTGATCGTCGTCCTGTGCCTGGCCGTTTTTTCCGTCAAGCTGGCGGCCGATCCGTTGTCGCCGGCCGACCGCGAGGCGCTGCTGGAAAATCTCGAGAAACTTCGCGGGACGGTCACCGGGCGGGTGGATGCGCGGTTTCGGGCCGCCATCGTCGCCTATCGGGCCGCCATGACGGATGAGAAGGCGGTGATCGAATTCTATCTGAAATGTGTGAAGAAGGTGGATTTTGACGACCGGCACCGCAAGGTTTCGGAGTTCAACGATTGGAAGAAGAAAGAAGAGGATCACCTATCAGAAACCACGATGCGTCGCGCGCTGATGCACCAGCTGCGCTGGCTGGTGTTCACCCTGCAGGCGGCTTCGGACAAAGCAGATTTGATCAAGCTGGCGCCCGAAGGCCAGCAAATCGTCGATGATTTATTCAATGATGTGGCCACGCTCACCAGCCAGCAGCAGATTCTGGGGCAGAACGTCGCGGGCACCGTGTTTGCCCGCGCCTACGAGATCGGCGGGGTCAAGGTGGAGAAGTGGCCGTTTTCGCCGACCAATCTGGCACAGATTTACGACACGGTGCTGCTGCCGCAATACCGGGCCAGCGGGGATATTCAGGCGCTGCGGGCCGGCTGGCTCAAACGCATCCACCAGGAAGGGGTGGTTTTCGAGGATGTCCACGCCAGAAGCAAATCCAACGGCCGCAGCCTCACGCCCGACACCGGCCGCTCGCCGGCACAGGAAAAATTTACCACCGAGACGCTGCCGGAGTTGCAATGGCAGATGGAAACCGACCTGTTTCGCAGCGGCGACCAACGCGGGGCGGCGTTGCGGATGATCGCTTTGCTCGAAAAACACCTGACCCACTCCCGTGCCAAGGAGTGGAGTGACCAATTGAAACTCCTGCTCAACCCGCCACCGGCGGTGGTTCCGGCCACGGTTGCCCCCACCAACGATCTGCCGAAGGACCCGTACTCGAACCCCTGAGGGCAAACGCGTCAATCTAAGGCAAAGCCGTTCAGCAACAGCCCGGTATTGCGGTAAATCGTGGCAAAAAACCACTGAAACACTGATTATCACTGAGCACACTGAGGAGAAACTGCTTATTATTCCAGTGATTTCAGTGGTAATCAGTGCATCAGTGGTAAAATTCGTCACGAGCAACCCAAAAAATCCTTGGTTTGACGCGCATACCGTGTGGGGGTAGCGGGCACGGCTGGGTTGCAGGTCGCCCGGGTACGGCTTTTTGGAAGATTTTCCGTGCCAGCGGGCGCGATTCGTGGTTTGACACGTGTGTCTATGACCGCCGCCGCCATTCGCCAGAGTTTCCTGAATTTTTTCCGTGAAAAGCAGCACACCATTGTGCCGTCCGCCTCGCTGTTGCCACAGTCGCCAGGCTTGCTGTTCACCAATGCCGGGATGAACCCGTTCGTGCCGTATTTCCTCGGCGTCGAAAAAGCCCCGTACAGCCCGCCGCGCGCCACCGACACCCAAAAATGCATCCGCGCCGGCGGCAAACACAACGACCTCGAGGACGTCGGCTACGACACCTATCACCACACGTTTTTCGAAATGCTCGGCAATTGGTCGTTCGGCAATTACTTCAAGCAGGAAGCCATCGCCTGGGCCTGGGAATTGGTGGTCGAACGCTGGGGCCTGCCCGCCAACCGGCTGTATGCTTCCGTCTATGGCCCGAAGCCCGGCGACCCCGGCGAGTTCGATCAGGAATCGTGGGACTTGTGGGCCGCCCTGTTCCGCGCCAAGGGCTGCGACCCCGCCATCCACATCGTCCACGGCAGCGTCAAGGACAACTTCTGGATGATGGGCGAGACCGGCCCCTGCGGCCCTTGCTCGGAACTTCATGTCGATCTAACGCCTGAGGGCGACTCGCAGGGCAAACTCGTCAACAACGACTCCGACCTGTGCATCGAGATCTGGAACCTCGTGTTCATCCAATACAACGCCGAGGCCGACGGCTCGTTCCGCGAGCTGCCAGCCAAGCACGTCGATACCGGCATGGGCTTCGAGCGCGCCTGCTCGATCATGCAATGCACCAAGGGCTTCACGGATTTCTCCAACAAGCCGAGCAACTACGCCACCGACGTGTTCCAGCCGTTGTTCCGCCAGCTCGAGCAACTCAGCGGCCAGACCTATCGCGATATCTATCCGCAGCCCGGCGCCGAGCGCGCGCTCTTCGCCGAGGACCTCAAAACCGCCATCGCCTTCCGCGTCATCGCCGACCACTTGCGCACGCTCTCGTTCTCCATCGCCGACGGCATCATGCCCGGCAACAACGGCCGCAACTACGTGCTGCGGCGCATCCTCCGCCGTGCCGTTAGATACGGCCGCCAGCTCGGCTTCTCCGGCGACAAGCCGTTCTTCGGCGCGCTGGTCGCAACGCTTGTCGCGCAGATGGGCGAGGTGTTTCCAGAGTTAGTAACCCGTGAAGCCGTCATCCGCCAAACCCTCGAGCAGGAAGAAGCCAGCTTCAACCAGACGCTGGACCGCGGACTGGTTCGGCTGGAAAGTGCGATGAACAGACACCAAGAGATCTGGAATGATCTGAATAATTTGGGCCAAATCCCTCCGGGAAAAGTCAATGAACTACCAGGAGCATTCGTATTTGAACTTTATGACACTTTTGGATTTCCCTTTGATCTCACAGAATTGATTCTCGCTGAAAACGGATGGACTCCGGATATGACAGGGGCAGAAAAGGAAATGGAGCAACAACAAGAGCGCTCCCGCGCCGCGCAAAAATCCACCGTGGTGCGAGCGCTCGACATTGCCTCCGAGGCGGTCACCGGGTTTGTCGGCTTCGAGCTCGATGAGGTGGAGGCCACCATCCTGGAAATCCACCAACAGGAAGACGCGTTGTTCGTCATCACTGACAAAACCGTCTACTATGCGGAAATGGGCGGCCAGTCCGGCGACACCGGTGTGCTCGTGTGCAACGGCAACGCCATCGAAGTCACCGGCACCCAACAAATCGGCAAAGCCCGTGCCCACATCGTCGCATCCTCCGCTGCCGTCAAAGTCGGCGACACGGTCACTCTCAAGCTCGACACCGCGCGCCGCCGTCCGATCGAAGCCCACCACACCGCCACCCACCTGCTGCACTGGGCGCTGCACGAGGTCGTGTCGCCGGATGCCGCCCAGCAAGGCTCGGCGGTCGATGAGAACCGCCTGCGCTTCGACTTCAACAGCGGAGCGGTCACGCCCGAGCAAGTCGCTGCGATGGAGGAAATGGTCAACGCCGCGGTCCAGGCCGATGAGCCGGTGTCGTGGACCGAGGTGCCACATGCCTCGATCAAGGGCCGCGCCGACATCATGCAATTTTTCGGCGACAAGTACGGCGAGGTTGTCCGCGTCGTGCAGGCCGGCGGCGCGCCTAACAATCTTGACGGTTACTCGATGGAACTCTGCGGGGGCACTCACGTCCGCCACACCGGGGCGATCGGGCTTTTCAAAATCAAGAGCGAGGGAGCCATCGCCTCCGGGGTGCGCCGCATCGAAGCGGTGTGCGGCGAAGCTGCCTGGAACCACCTCAATGAGATGGTGGAGAAATGGGACCACGAACTCAAGGCCGCCAGCGCCAAACTGCATGCCGCCAACGCGAAGCTTGCCGCCCTTGGCGAGGAGCCGGTGACGGTCCATGAGTTTCCGCATATCATGACCGCGATGTTGGTCGAGCGCGCCAACATCTCCCAGATCAACGCCATCTTCGCCCACGGCCAGCGCACCTTGGCGGAGACCCGGGACGCCGCCATCGAGGCGGAAAAGCGCATCAGGAAGATCCAGTCCTCGCAGGCCGCCAGCCTGGCGGATGAGGCGCTGGCCGAGCTCATCGCCAAGGGCGAGCCGATCATCGCCAGCTTTGAGGCCGATGCCTCGTTGTTGCAGGAACTCCAAAACGGCCTCAAAAAGAAAAACTTCACCGGCCCGGCGTTGCTTGTCGTCGATGACGGCGACAAACTCCACCTCGCCACCCACTGCGGCAGCGCCGCCCTGGCCGCCGGACTCAAGGCCGGCGACCTGCTGCGCGACCTCGTCGCCATCGCCGGTGGCAAAGGCGGTGGCAAGCCCGACCAAGCCCGCGGCGCTGCCCCGCAACGGGAAAAACTCGCGGAGATAAGGGCTGCAGCAATGGGAATGCTGAGAAAATGACGCTTATCTCCGCCACTGCGGTGCCACTGGCGGCGGGGCGTTGGCGACGGTTGCGCGGATGACTTCCAAGGCCCGCTGGAATTGCGGGTCGCGGCCGGCGGCTTGATCGGCGGGATCGAGCGCCACCGGATGCTCCGGGACCACACCCAGCCGGTCGAGATCGTCGCCGGAGCCCGCGTCGAACCACCCACGGAAGGGCACCTGAAGGCAGCCGATATCCGGGATGGTTTCCTCCACCGTGGTAATCACGCAAGCGGCCGTGGCGCTGCCAACGAGCGCGGCGCGGCCGCTTCGCTGCATGGCATGGCAGAAAATTTCGGCGTTGGAGCAGGTGTTTTGATTGCACAAGACCACCACCGGCAGATCCCAGACCGGATGGCTGCGGCGCTCGACCGGGTAGCCGGACGGACCGTCGCGGGGGAGGGTGAACACGTGTTTGGGCTGGCTAAACCACGCCAGCACCTGGTCGGCCGCGTTGCCGCCGCCATTATCGCGCACATCGAGGATGAGGCCGTCGTGATCGAGTGACGCCCGATAGACCTCCAGTTCGAGGCGTTGGACGTCCTCCGGCGCCATGTGCGACCACTCTAAATAGGCGATGCGCGGGAGCGGCGGAGTGGTGGCGAGGCGGCGGCAGGCGGCGGCGCGCGACTCATGGCCGAGGGTGCGGGCGGCGGCGTATGAGATGCAGCGCAATTCGATGACGCGGGTGCTGCCGTCGGCGGCCTGCACCACCAGCGGGAGCGAGCGGTCGATCGCGCCGGCGAAAATCGGCTCCAGAGGCGTGTGGGTGTCCACATTCTGGCCGGCGATGCGGGTCACGATTTCGCCGGGGTGGGGGGCGTGGGTGAGTTGTGCCACGGGCGACCCGGCAAGGACCCGCGCGATGACCAGCGGCCCGTCGCCCGCCTCGTCGCTAAACACCAACCCCGGGTGCGCGCTCGCCTCGACCCGCGGTGCCGCAGCCAATGGCGGCGGCCAAACTTCGGCGTTAAATCCCAGGTGCGAGGCGTTGAGTTCGCCTAACAGCATGGCGACGACCCGCTCGAATTGGCCGGAATCCAGCGCCCCGACTGCCAAGGTCTCGTATTTTTCCCGCAGAGCCGGCCAATTGGCACCCTTCATCGCGGGGTCGTAAAACCGCTCGCCGAGGGTGCGCCAAATGCGCCGGAACCCGAGGCGCAGCACGTCTTCCCGCCGCCGCTCAACCGTCATGGCGATGGGAAGACGGGTCAGATCGCCCTGCTTGAGAATCGCCGGGCAGCCGCCCACCAGCCACAGCAGCGAGCCATCGGCGGTCGTGCGGATGGGCATGCCGCGGTGTTTCGCCACGGACTTCAGGGGTTTTCCGGAGTTCGGGAGCGAATACAGCCAAGGGTCGTCCGGGTCGGCGCTTTGCAGCAACAGGCTCTTGGAATCTGCGGCCCAGATCACCCGGCTCGGCTCGATGCCGCCGCTTGCCAGCGGAGCCGCCAGCTCGCCGCAACGGAGGATCGCCGCATCCGCGAGGTCCGGCGCGAGACCCCCCCGGCCGAAATCGATCCGCCACATGCCCGCCTTGTTAGAATCGCCGCGACGGGCGGTGAAGACGAGAAAGCGGCCGTCCGGGGACCAGCGCGGCGTGCCTTCGGAGGCTGGGTTGCGGGTCAGATCGAGCGGCGGGCGGGAGCCATCGGCGGCGGCGAGCCAGATGTCGCGATTGCTGTTCTTGTCGATAGCGGCGAGGGCGAGCCAACGGCCGCAGGGCGACCAATCGAGGGTCGGCCGGTCCCAACATTGGAACACGCGCACGGCAGCCGAGCCGTCGGCGGCGGCGGTGAAAACATCGCCAATGCCCTCGACCCAGGCGATCCGCGATCCATCCGGACTGGGTTTCAGGCGGCATTTCGACCGCTTGCCCCAAGTGACTTGTTGGACGGGTCCGAGGCGGCCCCGGGCGATCGGGGCGCGGCAGTAATTGGCCTCCAGCCCGTCGTCGCGCAGGAAATTCAGCCAGGCACCATCGCGGGAAAACCGCGGCTCGCTGTCGGCGGCGGGCGTTTCAGTCAGACGGACGGGCGGGTTGCCGCCACGCTCCATCAGCCACAGCGCACCGCGCGCCGCAAACACGACTTGCTGCAAATCCTGCGAGAAATCCGCATCCGTCGCGGCATCGACCGGCTCGATCACGCGGGATACATCCGCCACGGGTGCCCGCGTCCACAGTTCCAACGGCACTGGCGCGGCATCGGTGGCGGGGCGGAAGCGGCACAGCCGCCACCCGGCTAGCAGAACGAAGGTGCTGCCGTCCGCCGACACGGCCGGCTGGGAAACCCCCTCGGTTTTGCCAAAAGTGAGTGGTTTGCTGGTTTGCGTCGCCTCGCGGTAGGAGCAGAGGTTGGCGACACCATCGGTACAAGTCAGATAGTAAAACCCGAGGCCGTCGGGGTGCCACAGCGGCGAGCGGACGTCGCTGGCGGCGGGCAGCATGCGCTGGAATGACTTGCCGGACTCCTGATAGAGCCAGAGTTGCGAGGCGCGGGTGCCGGCCTCGCCCTTGCGCCAGCGATTGTCGCCGCCCCGACAAAACAGGACGCGCTGTCCATCCGGCGAGCAGGCTGCGGCGTTGGCGCAGGCATCAAACAAACAACGCTCGCGCCGCTGGCAGGTGAGGTCCACTTCGAGCAAGCGGCTGGCATCGGGGCCGGCCAGCTCGCGGGTGGCGGAGACGATGGCGTGTTGGCCATCCGGCGTGAGGCATTCCAGCCGGCCACCCTCGCTGTGGAATGAATGTTGGATCGGCACGCCGCCAGTCGCGGCCACCGAATACACCTGCCAGGCGCCACCCCGATTGCTGGAAAACACCACTCGCTGGCCGTCCGCGCTGAAATGCGGGCGGGTGTCGTGTGCCGGAGGGTCGGTGAGCCGCACGACCTCGCCGCCGTCCACCGATGCGCGCCACAAGCCACCGAGCCATTCAAAGACCACCGTCTGACCGTCCGGCGATAGCGCCGGCCACTCGACCATATTCACTCGCGTAACCGCATCTGGGATTGCCGCGCCGGCGCTCGCCACCGCCAACCACCCGCCAAGAGTGCGGCAGAGCAGACTGCGGAGATTCATGCGCTGCACCCAAGCGGCATGCGGGGGTTTGGGCAAGCCCAAAACACCCGCAATCACCCTCACGGCACACCCATTGCTGAGCAAGATCCCGCCGCCATCACTCGCCCGGCACGGCATCTCTGGCGCGGATCGCCCATTTCTGTTAGGACGGGAGGTTGACAACCCATCAGCGGGATGTTATGAAAGGCGAGATTCATTGCTTATGAAACACAGAACACTGGGAAACCAAGGACTCTCCGTATCCGCCGTCGGCCTGGGATGCATGGGCATGTCGGAATTTTATGGCACGCCTGACGAACGCGAGTCCATCGCCACCATCCATCGTGCGCTCGACCTCGGCGTCAACTTTCTCGACACCGCCGACATGTACGGCTGCGGGGAAAACGAACGTCTCGTCGGCCAGGCCATCAGGCGGCGCCGCGACGAGGTGGTCATTGCCACCAAGTTCGGCAATGTCCGCGATGATCAGGGCGCGTTTCTGGGCGTCAACGGCCGGCCCGAATACGTCCGCGAGTGCTGTGACGCGAGCTTGCAACGACTCGGGGTCGGGCATATCGACCTCTACTATCAACACCGCGTGGACCCCGGCGTGCCCATCGAGGAGACCGTCGGCGCGATGGCTGAGTTGGTGGCGGCCGGCAAGGTGCGCTACCTCGGCCTGTCGGAGGCGGCCCCGGCCACGCTCCGCCGCGCCGCCATGGTGCATCCGATCAGCGCCTTGCAGACCGAGTACTCGCTGTGGTGCCGCGACGTCGAGGGGGAAATCCTCGCCACCTGCCGCGAGCTGGGCATCGGCTTTGTGCCCTACAGCCCGCTGGGCCGTGGGTTTCTCACCGGCAAGATCCAGAAAATCGACGACCTTGCGGCCGACGACTGGCGGCGGCTTGGCCCGCGCTTCCAGGGGGAGAACTTCGCGCACAATCTGGCCATCGTCCGGCAGCTGGAAGCCTTGGCGCGGAAGAAGCAATGCAAGCCGGGGCAACTGGCGCTGGCCTGGGTGCTGGCGCAGGGCGACGACGTGGTGCCCATTCCCGGCACCAAGCGGCGCAGCTATCTGGAGGAAAACGTCGCGGCTTTGCAAGTCGAGCTGACGGCCGGGGATTTGGCGGAGCTCGAGCTGGCCGCCCCGGCGGGCAGCACCGCCGGTGCCCGTTACCCGCAATCCTCCATGGCCGCCGTCAACCGCTGACCGTTAACCGCCGTGGCCGTCGCCGAGTTCCTCGACGCCGGACTGGCCTTCGTGCTGATCGACGTCTTCATCCCCGCTGGAAGCGGACACTTCGGTGGATTCCAAGATCTGGCTGATCCGCTTGCTGCGGAAAAACAACCAGGGCACGTTGGGAATGCTGCGCAGCAGGATTCCTCCTTGGGCGCTGTAAATTTGAATGGTGCCCGCACCGCACAACAGCAACTCGAGGAAATCCGGATAGCTGGTGATGAAGCGCTTGGCACCGCGGCCCAGCGAGTCGTCCTTGCTCAGCATGGCAAAGTGCTCGATCTCGTTGTGGCTGATGCGCCAGCGCTGGTTGATATGCACATCGATGACCATGATCAGATAGAGGATGCCGCCGAACAGCGAGAACAGATAATACCAGCCGTGGGAGACGAGCGGAACCTGGGTCGCCAGATGATGGCCAATCTGACTGAAAAACACCACGTTCTTGGCGTCCTTGAGCCATAACAAGCAGAACACCCCGGCGATGATGGTGACCCCCCACGAGATGGTCAGATTGCGCGTCAGGTCAAAACCCATCGCCATCAGCACCGTCAGCATGGCGATCACAAAGATCCAGCCCTCCACTTGCGGGCTGATCAGATTGCCAAGCAGGGGAAACAACACCGCCAGAAAAATAACCGGCCAAGTGTAAAGGTATTTGGGATAGCTGTAAAACACGATTTGCGATGGCGACGGCCGGCGGCCGGGCGCATGCTTGGAGAGCGGCACACCCGCAGCCAGCGGCTTGGCGGTGGTGGTGGCGCGGGCTGCCTCATCCGGCAGCGTTGGATCATTACCTGTTGGATTACTCATTTGGAAATCAGAGTTGGGAACTGGAGGTGGCGGCGGCTTGCCGATGACGATTCAAGGGCCGGCAAGGCCCCGGCTCAGCGCAGCGCCGATTCACGTGCGCTGCCGGAGCAACCACATTCAAGCCATTCTCCCCCGGCCTATCAAGCTCTAAAGTCAGGTTTTCAACGGCGGCGTGTACATCGACTTGCTAACCGACTCTGGCGTTTCTTGCGCGGCGACGGTCACAGACCGCCGCCACAGGGCGTCACTGGAACAACTCGCGGGCGGCGAAGGCCATCCCGATGGCGGCGGCGGCGTCTCCGCCGATGGCCCACTCGAAGCGGGTGGTCGCCTTGTCCGGCTCGATCGGGCTGAAGCGGTATACCGGCCAGGCGCGCTCGGCGAAGCCCTCCTCGATCCAGGACATATAGAGGTCGCGGAAGGAGGTTTCGGCGAGGCCGCCGCCGATGACCACCAGGCCCGGATCAAACACCCGCACCAAATCAGCAATCAGATAGCCGAAAATAAACCCTTGCTGGCGGAACACACTCACCGCCAGTTCGTCGCCCTGCTGCGCGAAGTCCCGCAACCGGAACGCCTTCTCCTCAATCGACGCGGCGGTTTGATTGAGCGGATGCGCGGCCCACTGCGGCTTGGCCAGCTCCAGCCCCAGCCTGCGGCGCAGCGCCACCAACGACACCCAGGCCTCCGCGCAGCCGGTTAGACCGCACGAGCACAGCGGCAGGCTGCCGTCATCCTCGCGGAACGGCACGCTGACGTGGCCGGCTTCCAGCGCCAGGCCGTTGACGCCATCATAGCAACGGCCGCCGGGCAGCACCAAGCCGCCAGCCAGCCCGGTGCCGGGTGCCACCAGCATCAGGCTGCTGTTATAAGCCGTGCGCAAGGCGTACTCGCCCACGGCTGCGGCATTGCCGTCATTGGTCATGAATACCGGTACCCCCAGACGCGCCGACAAGCTCTCGCGGATATTGACGCCCACCCAGTCGTCCCCCAGATTGGCGCGGCCCCAGATCACCCCGTCGCTGCTGGGGGCCGGCACGTCGAGGCCGACCCCGGCGATGGCACCGCGTTGGATGCAAGCACCGGCGGCAAGTTGCTCGAGGGCCTGCTCGAGTTGACCGAAGGTCGCCTCGTAGCCGTCCTTGACCAAGCTGCGAACTTCGACCAGGGAGCCGACCTGTGCGGCCTGCGCATCGACCAAGACGGCCTTAATGGTGGAGCCCCCGATATCGAGCCCGGCAAAATAGAGTGATTTGGATTGCATGATGGTATTTTGATAGAAATTTCAGCAGGCAGCAAAACTCTGCGGCCCCTGCAACTTTGTCAAGACCGCGGAGGGTCTGCCAAAGCCAACCGGTGCAGCGGGCCGGGCATGCGCACCAAGCCAAGGGCATTAGGGTATTGCCCGCGGCGAATTTTACCTTTGCTTGACGCCCACGCCCGCCGGGGCAGCGGACCGCCGCCGCGGTGGGACATTTTCACGTGTGGGCACATTATCTTTTGGCAAGCGCCGGATCGCTGTTTAAACTGCCGCCCATGAAACGCGTGTGTTGCCTGATCCCGCTTGTGGCGCTGTGCCTCTGCAGCCTGCAATGCTATCCAATCGGCCCGCCCGGCGGCGGCCGCGATTCTTGGAACCCACGCTACACCCGACCGGCAGGCGACGCCGTGGCGCACGAATCCGCCGCCCCGCCGCGGGGCGGCAGTGTGTCGTCCGCCGCATTATTGCGCGAGGTGCACCTGAAAGTGGACATGGTGGCGCGCGGCACCTACGGCCGCAAGGTGGTTAGGCCGATGACGCCCCGCTATATCACCATCCACAGCACAGAGAACAAGGACGCTGGTGCCTCCCTCCACGCGCTGGCTCTCAAGCGCGGCACCCTGCGCTCCGGCATGCGGCCTGGCGGCAACCGCATCGGCTACCTCATCTGGCATTTCACCGTGGACGATGGAGTGGCGATCCAACACATGCCGCTGAGCGAGCAAGGCGAGCACGCCGACTTTGATGGCCCCGGCAACCGTCTGTCCATCGGCATCGAAATGTGCGAGAACCGCGGCAACAACTGGTCGGCCACCGTCGACCGCAGCGCGAAACTCACCGCCTATCTGATGTACCGCAACCACATCCCGCTCTGCAACGTCGTCCCGCACTACCACTGGCCGCGCCGCGGCAAGCACCCGCCCAACAAGAACTGCCCCCACTTGTTGCTGGAAAACGGCCGCCCCGGCGCCCGCTGGCAGGCATTTCTCAAGCGGGTCAATTTCCACTACCACCGCATTGCCACCTGATCCGATGATGCACAACCACGGCAGCCCCACCAACCCCGACGTCCAACTCGATCCGGACGTGTACTTCGTTTGCCAGCGCTGCACGGCTTGTTGCAAATGGCCCGGCGACGTCCGGCTGGAGGATGGCGACGTGCCGCGCATCGCCGCCTTCCTCGGCCTGACGGAACAAGCGTTCCTCGAGGGTTTCACCCGCCTGCGCAGCGACCGCCAGGGGCTCTCGCTGCTGGAGAAAACCAACCACGAGTGCATCATGCTGGATGGCAGCTCCTGCCGGATTCATCCGGTCAAGCCGGACCAATGCGCCGGCTTTCCCAACCGTTGGAACTTTCCCGGCTGGCGCGACGTTTGCCAGGCCGTGGGGGTTTCCGCAGCAGGGTAGGGCGTGACGGCCTCGGCACACCCACTTGTCCGGAGGAATCAGACAGCAGAGGATTTTTGCAGAGGATTTTCGGTTTGGCCGACTCACAAGGGTTGCACAGCTGCGGATTACCAGTCATTACGGGGCGTCACTTTCGTTCTTAACCATTCTTCCTGCACCCCCCATTTTCTCATGACCGCCCGTCTCGCTCGTCTTGATTTCAGCAGCCGCCACCTGGGTCCCGTGGGTTCCGATCGCGAGGCCATGCTCCACGCCATTGGTTTCCCCAGCCTCGACGCCCTTGTCGA
Source organism: Akkermansiaceae bacterium (assembly GCA_903908495.1). Taxonomy (GTDB): domain Bacteria; phylum Verrucomicrobiota; class Verrucomicrobiia; order Verrucomicrobiales; family Akkermansiaceae; genus Luteolibacter. The sequence goes on along the minus strand of CAIVSK010000026.1, from coordinate 3,526 downwards.
TGCCGCCGTGCCAAGCGGGATCCGGCTCGCTGCGGACCTGGAATTGCCGACGGCACGCAGCGAGCCCGAAGCGCTCGCTTGGCTCAAAGGAATCATGGGCAAGAACCGCGTGCTCAAGTCGTGTATCGGCCAAGGCTACTCAGGCACTCACACTCCCGGCGTGATCCAGCGCAATATCCTCGAAAATCCGGGCTGGTACACCGCGTACACGCCCTATCAGGCGGAGATCGCCCAGGGCCGGCTCGAGGCGCTGCTCAATTTCCAAACCCTCATCACCGATCTGACCGGTCTGGACGTGGCCAACGCCTCGCTGCTCGATGAAGGCACCGCCGCCGCCGAAGCCATGAGCCTGGCCCTCGCCGGCAAGCCGAAAGGCAAGACCATCTTTGTGTCGGACCGCTGCCACCCGCAAACCATCGACGTCGTGGTCACCCGCGCTGAGCCGCACGGCATTGAAGTGCGCATCGGCGATTGGCAAGCGTTCGATCCGGCTGCCTGCGAAGGCTTGTTCGCGGTGTTGGTGCAGTACCCCGATACCCGTGGCCGCATCGATGAATTCGACGGCTTTTTTGTGCGATCGCAGGCTGCCGGGGCTATTACCATCGTCGCTGCCGACCTGCTCGCCCTCACCCTGCTCAAGGCACCCGGCGAATTCGGCGCGGATATCTGCATCGGTTCGAGCCAACGCTTCGGCGTGCCGATGGGCTTTGGTGGGCCCCATGCCGGCTTCATGGCTTGCAAGGATGCGCTCAAACGCAAGATGCCAGGCCGGCTCATCGGCGTGTCCGTCGATGCCCGCGGCAACCCCGGCTTCCGCCTCGCGCTGCAAACCCGCGAGCAACACATCCGCCGCGACAAAGCCACTTCCAACATTTGCACCGCCCAGGTCCTGCTCGCAGTGATGGCCTCGATGTATGCGGTCTATCATGGCCCACAGGGACTCACTCACATCGCCCGCACCATCCAGGCCCAGGCCGCCAGCCTGAAAAAGGCCCTCAGCGCCGACGACGTCGCCATCGAGGACGGTGCCTTCTTCGACACGCTGGTCGCCCGGGTCCCTGGTGAAGCCGACACCATCCTCGCCGCCGCCGCCGCGGGCATCAACCTGCGCCGCTTCGACGCCGACCACCTCGGCATCGCCTTGGACGAAACGACAACCGACGACGATCTGCGCGCCATCACCGCCGCCTTCGGGGCGCACTCGCCGCCGCGGTCGGCGGCTGGCGCGAACGTCCCCGCCTGGCCCGCCGCGCTGCTGCGAACGTCGCCATTTCTAACACAGAAGGTATTCAACAGTTATCACTCGGAAACCGAGATGCTGCGCTACCTCAAGCGCCTGGAAACCAAAGACCTCGCACTCAACGAATCGATGATCGCGCTGGGCTCGTGCACGATGAAGCTCAATGCCACCTCGCAGATGATGCCGCTGAGCTGGCCGGAAGTGGCCTCCATCCATCCTTTCGTCCCCGCCGACCAAAGCCAGGGCTACCGCGCAATGCTCGGATTATTGGAAGACTGGCTTGCCGAAATCACCGGCTTTGCCGCGGTCTCGCTCCAACCCAACGCCGGTTCGCAAGGGGAATACGCCGGGTTGCTGGCCATCCGCCGCTATCACCTTGCCCGCGGCGACGCCCATCGCAACGTTTGCCTCATCCCGGTTTCCGCGCATGGCACCAATCCCGCCTCCGCAGTCATGGCCGGCATGCAGGTGGTTGGCGTGAAGTGCGATGAGGCCGGCAACATCGATGTGGCCGATCTCACTGCTCTCGCCCAGCAACACCGCGACCGGCTCGCCGCCTTGATGGTGACCTATCCATCCACCCACGGCGTGTTCGAAGGCACCATCCGTGCCATTTGCCAGATGATCCACGAGGCCGGCGGCCAGGTGTATATGGACGGAGCCAATATGAACGCACAGGTCGGGCTGACCAGTCCCGGCACCATCGGTGCCGATGTCTGCCACCTCAATCTCCACAAGACCTTCTGCATCCCGCACGGCGGCGGCGGCCCCGGGGTGGGCCCGATCGGCGTGGCCCCGCAACTCGTGCCTTATCTGCCAGGCCATCGCGAGCTCGACGCCAAGCTGGGTGCCGTGTGTTCCGCCCCCTGGGGCAGCGCTTCCATCAACACCATCTCGTGGATGTACATCGCCATGATGGGCGGCGCCGGACTCACCGAGGCCACCGGTGTCGCCATCCTCAACGCCAACTACATGGCCAAACGCCTGGCGGCGTTTTTCCCCATCCTCTACACCGGCAGTCAGGGGCTCGTCGCCCACGAATGTATCATCGACGTGCGCCCGTTGTCCGACCGCAGCGGCATCACCGTCGAGGACGTGGCCAAGCGCCTGATGGATTACGGCTTCCATTCGCCCACCATGAGTTGGCCGGTTGGCGGCACCCTGATGATCGAGCCCACCGAAAGTGAATCCAAGGCCGAGCTCGACCGCTTCTGCGATGCAATGATCTCCATCCACGGCGAAATGTCCGCCATCGTCCGCGGCGAGGCCGACGCCCACGACAACCCGCTCAAACACGCCCCGCACCCCGTCGAGGCCGTCTGTGGCAACACTTGGCCGCATGCCTACTCCCGCGAGCAGGCCGCCTTCCCGCTGCCCTATCTGCGCCGCCACAAGTTCTGGCCCGCCGTCGCCCGCATCGACAACGTCCACGGTGATCGAAACCTCGTGTGCACCTGCGACTCGGTGGAAAGCCATGCGGCTGTGGAGTGAAGCGGCCACCGGAACGAGACCCACGCAAGCCCACCATGCCACCCTCCCCCATTGACTGGAGCACCTGGCATGGTGAGATGCTGGCCACGCTGATGTTCGTTGTGCGCGACGGCCAAGTGCTCCTCATCGAGAAAAAGCGCGGCCTGGGGGCAGGCAAAATCAACGGCCCCGGCGGCAAGATCGAGCTTGGCGAGACGCCGCTGCAAGCGGCCATCCGCGAGACCGAGGAGGAATTATGCATCACCCCGCATGCCCCCCGCAAACTTGGCGAGCTGTGGTTTGCCATGTCCAACCACCCTGACATCCTGTGTCATGTCTTCCGCGCCGTCACCTTCACCGGCACCCCTACCGAGACCGAGGAGGCCACCCCGCTGTGGGCCGCTCTGGATGCCATCCCCTATCAGCGGATGTGGGCTGACGACCGCCACTGGCTGCCAATGCTGTTGAGTCAGGAGCCGTTTCTGGGCCGCTTCGTCTTCGATGACGAAACCATGCTCTGGAGCGACATCCAACCCGGCTGCGGCTGGAGCGATTGAGGGCGCAGCAGGGCTGCAGACAAGGACGCCGACAGAGTGACAGACAAATCATCAGATTTTGCTTGCGCGGCGAATTGCCGGGGCCCGCGTGCAGCGATTCCGAAATGGAAAAAGCCGGGCTTCGGCAAGTCCTTTGATTTAGGCTGAAACTGGCGGTTTTAGGGGGTGGATTGGGTTGTGAGCATTTTCGCATTCGATTTTTTCCAACTTTTTTCTTGACAGCTGATAGATTTTCATCTATCCGACGTGCGGAACCTCT
>CAIVSK010000025.1 GCA_903908495.1 Akkermansiaceae bacterium | reverse complement strand
GTGGTCAGTGGTCCGTGGTCCGTGGTCCGTGGTCCGTGGTCCGTGGTCCGTGGTCCGTGGTCCGTGGTCCGTTTGCGATTGGCCAGAGCTCAGCGTCGGCCGTCGGCGATCGCTTTTTTCCATTCCTCGCCGAGCTGAGCCAGCGTCTTGCCTGTCCAGGTTTTCCACAAATCCTCACTATAGCGGGCCTCGCGGCCAGCGGTGTTGAGCTTGCGCAACAGGTCCTTGTCTTGGGTGGTGACGACCCAGTCGAAGAAATTCGCCGTCACGCGGTAGCTGGCGTCGTACTTTGCCTGCTTGGGATCGCGGATCACGGTGCCTTTTGATTGCGGTTCGTAGAGATACCAGCGGACATAGTCGGCCAGGCCTTCGGTGACCCAACCCGGAGCGAACGCGGGCTTGGCACCACGCGGGCCTCTGCCATAACCCTGCACCACATGAACCATCTCGTGGATCACGCAACCCTTGGCCTCACCCTTCAGTTGTCCGGCGATCCACGGCGCGTTGAGGGAGATTTTATTGCCGGCGGTGTAGGCCGGCACGCCACCCATGTCGGTGCGGAACTCGAACTTGAGGACGGTGGCGGCGTGAAAGCCCTCGCTGGGCAGCAGCGCCACGAGCTTCGGATACCAGTCCACGATTACGGGCAGCAGTTCCTTCTCGCTCCACTCGGTTAGATCAGGGGCCTTGCTGCTGTCGATGCTATAACTCGCCTTGCCATCGGCGGAAACATGGTTGGTGACCAGCGGGAGCGCGGGTTTGAGTCGTTCCACCGCCGGGCCCTTGGCATCGATGACATCGATCTCGCTGAAAAACGTGTTGCCGAACGGGTCGGCGGCGGCCGCTTTGGCGACGTCAAACAACAGGTGACGGAACTCGCCGAGGGGCGCACCGTCTTTGTTGGATATTTCAACGGCATATTGGCCGCCGGCTTTGCCGTCGTGCGGGCGGGTATCCACTGCGGCGACGCGCTGCCAGCCGCAGGAGGCTGGATCGGTGCCGCGTTTCGGCGCGGCATTGAAGTGCTCCGCCTTGCCATCTGCGGCGAAGAGTGTGTACACCTGCGGACCACGACCGCCGCCGTGCCATGAGTAGCTGCCGATACTCTTGACGGAGATGATGGAGCCCAAATCCACTCCGATTCTGCCGCCGTCGGTGTTATCGGCGAAAAAGAAGTTGGCCGCTGGCGAATCCTCAGAAGCGGGCAGCTTGCCGTCGGCCAGCACCGCCAACTCGCCGCTGCTGCCGTCGCGGCTGCCGTCGACGAGTGAAAATGTCGCCTTGGCCGCCGCATCGTTGATGGCTGGCGGCGGCACCGGCGCGAGGCTGAAAGCGGCATCCGGCCCGCCATGACCCTGCGTCACGACTGGAGCAGCCTGCAGCGACGGGCACGCGGCGATGGCGACAGCGCCAAGCCAGAGCGCGGAAAGGGAGCTCCGGCGATTGTTAGAAAAGCTTGCGGGGGTGGCAGCTGCGGTGAAACGGGCCAATGGCGGTGGGATCATGGGAACGGCGTTCTTATTTTGTTAGAATACGGCTCGCGCTTGCGGGTCTGGCAGGATGGTAGGAGCCGTCCAAGGCAAGGCAAGTCCATTTCCCGATAGAAAATGAGTTTTTGACGGGCCCGCGTCGTGGCCCGGCCATGGCGGTTAGGCATGATGGGCGGCGAGTTGCACGATGAACTGGTTTTTCACCGACGCATTGGTCTGATTGCGGGTGGGCGAGTAGTCATGCACGTGCATGGACCCATCGGTACGGAGTTCGAGCAAGCGCAGCCAGCCGTCGCCGCCGTTAGGCTTCATTTGGAAATTCACCAGCATCTGGTGAACGTCGCGGCCGCCGGGGTCGGCGGTGGTCAGGCGGCCCAGGCCGTCATTGACGACGTGGCCGTTGATGGTGAAGATGAAGTTGGGATGTTTGCTAACAAGAAGGTCCCAGAGTTGTTGGCCATCGGTCACATCGTCGTTGCTAGCGGCGGCCAAGCCAAAAGTGTGTGGGTTCCAGGTCTGCTTGTTGCCGTACTTGACGAAATCATAGCGGGTGTTGTCCGAGTAGGTATAGGCATGGGTCACCAGGATGGCATCCCGGTCATGGTGCCGTGAAACGATCTCATTGGCCCAGCGCAGCACATCCATTCTGGGGCCGAACTCCAGGCACAGGACGATGAACTTGCGGCCCTCAGCGGCGAACAGATGATAGCTGTTCTCAATCCGCTCGGGCTCCTTGTCATAAAACCCGCCGCAGGTGGGCAGGCGGGCAAATGCCGTCGTCGGAAAATACTGGCTGAACAGACTGGTCCGGTCGATGGACCCGCCATTCTTGCTGTAGTCGTGATTGCCTGGCACCATGAAATAGGGGACCACTCCATCCAGCAACCGCATGGAACGCGCGGCGTTCTCCCACTGCACAGGCAGATTGTCGTTAGTGACATCCCCCAAATGCAGGACAGCGGCGATGTTGCGGGCAGCCTTTTGGTCGACGATCCATTGCGTCTGGGCGGCAAATCCCGCAGCGTTCGCTCCTTGGTAATATTGCGTGTCGGGCAGCACGGCGATTGTGAAAGCGCCTTTGGCGGGAAGCGGTGGCGGCCCTTCCACAAATACAGCGTCGGCGTACGGCCCCGCCGCAGGCGCTGGCGGCTTGAGGGGTTTGGGTTCCGGCTTGGCTGCAGGCGGTCCCTCCAGCGGGGCGGCGATGCCAAGGGCACCGGTCGCGAGAAAGGCACCGCCACTGCGCAGAAAATCACGTCGGCTAGGGGAATTCATGGATGCTGGAAACGTGGGCGGGACCGCGCGGCACGTCAATCTAACAAAAGAAACACAAAAGCCCCAGACCTCCTGAGCCTATTCGGGAGGGGATCGTGTTCAGGGAAAATGGATGGAGTGGTTTGAATCCGTGCAGGATGCCCGGATCACGGTGGCGCGGCTCAAACTTTCTCCATCACCACTGCGGTGCCGTAGCACAGCACCTCGGTGACGCCCTGCATCACCTCGGTGGCGTCGTAGCGGACGCCCACCACGGCGTTGGCACCGAATTGCTCCGCGTGCTGGATCATCAATTCGTAGGCATCGGCGCGGGTCTTTTCGCAGAGCGAGGTGAACAGCGAGATGTTGCCGCCGACGAGTGTCTGCAGACTGCCGCCGATCGTGCCGAAGATCGAGCGCGAACGCACGGTGATGCCGCGCACCACGCCGATGTTCCTGGTGATCCGAAAACCGTCAAGCGCGAAGGCTGTTGTCGTCATTGCTGGATCCATGGCTGTGCCCTTTCCTTGGTTTAAGATTCCAGCCCGGCTCCGGACGCAGCAGCAGGGTGGATTCCACAACCCGAGAATGGAGCAAAGGCGTGGCCGGCGCAAGGGAAATGACGCTGGCCGGGCGGACGCGGCCCAGTGGAGGGGACTCGCCGCGAGACGCGGCGGTCACGGACAGCGGCGGGGACGCCGCAGCTACGGGCAAACCCGGGCTATTTCTTGGGCTCTTCTTCGCCGGCGTCGACGGTGATGGTGAGGGTGGCGGTCACCTGTGGGTGGACGCGCACGATCACTTCGGTCTTGCCGGACTTTTTCACGGGCTTATCGAGCTCGATGGCATGACGGTCGATGCTGATGCCAGCGGCCTCGAGTTCCTTGTGAATGTCCATGTTGGTGACCGAACCGAAGGCCTTGCCACCTTGGCCGGTGGAGAGGGTGAACTTCGGCTTGAGCTTGGAAATGCGGGTGGCGAGTTCCTGCGCGACGGTCAATTCGGCAGCTTCGCGGCGGGCGCGGGAGACTTTGAGGGCTTCCACATGGCGCAAATTGGCCCGGCTCGCCTCATAGGCCTTGCCCTGCGGGATGAGGAAATTGCGGGCATAGCCGGCGCGGACTTTGACGACATCGGCTTCCAGGCCGAGGCCTTCGATTTTTTCTTTGAGGATGACTTGTGCGTTGGCCATGGGAGTGAGAGGTAAATTTGCGGGACGGCGGTTTAGCCCGGCGCGCGAACGCGGTCAAGAAGAATGCCGCCGGAAATCCCCACAATTTTCGTTTTGGCAGGCGGAAAGCGGGTCACAGCCCGTTAATCCGCCGGTTTCAGTGCTGCGTCTCACTCAATGGCCGCTTCAAATAGTCCTCGTCGCGGAGTTTTCGCAGGTACTCCATGTAGCGCCGCTGGGTCTCCAGATCCGCGTTGTCGGCCGGGCGTTGGCCGGCTGCCGTCGCGGGTGACGGGTTGGTGGCCACCGCGGTGCTGCCGTATTTTTTCCACGGGCCATAAGGGACCCCGGCGGCCTCGACGAAGCGCCAGTGGACTTTTTTGCCGGATTCCAAGCTCAAGTAATCGCGCACCGCCGGGGAAACATCGAGCCCGGCGGAGCCATTGTGGGCCGTCTGGGGCGGCTTGTTGCCAAAAACATACTGCCAGTCGTCGGTGAGCCACGGGCCGCAATCCTCCCACTGCGCGTAGCAACTGCGGCTGCCATTGTAGATTTGCAACCAGCGGCCTTTGCACACGGTTTCGCCCGGCGCGGGGTGCAGGCGCTCAAACCACGGGATGACCCGCGACGCCTCGGCCTTGTGCTGACCGCCGCCGGCCACGTCGTTGTACGGCAGGGCCACGTAAAACGGGTTGAGCTTGGGCACAAACGCCTTGGGCCGGAATTCCCCGCTGCTGAAATTGGCAATCCGGTTGGCCGGCTCCGGATCGTCATAGCCGCCAAAGTTGGCCATCCAGTTTGCGTCCCAGGACGATTTGGTGTTGGGTACCGGATTGTGTTCCGAGGGCAACTCGCCGATCCAAAACAGGGTGATGGTCACGTGCAGCCGCCACGGATAAAGTGCCCCGGACGCGGCCGGCACCGGCGGGCGCACCAATGCGGTCGGGGCCGTCGGCCGGCTCCCGGCGGGCACCACCACGCGCGGCACCCCGGCCTGCGGCGTCGCCGGGCTTTGAGCGTAGCCATCGCCCGCCGCAACCACCAGCGAGAGCATGAGCAGGGGACGAAAGACGGGCAGGGACATCAAAAGCGGGTTTGGACACGGCGCGGAACCGCCGCGCTTGCGCCTTGGACTATGGTCGTAATCGCCCCGGGCGCAAGCAAAACGTGACACCAGTCAGGCACTCCGGTCTTGTAAAATTGGCGGCAACAGGCACTCTCGCGCCGGATCCATTATTCCACGGCCATCGAACTGCCCCGATCCCTGAATAATTTTCACAAACCCCTTGCCGCCCCCCCCGCTTTGGCTCCTTACTTCGCACGGCGAAACGCATGAGCACCTCCCATACCGAACTGAACGCCCCCGACCCCCTTGCCCGCGCGGCGAAGGCCACCGAACTCTATCATGCGGAAACCCATGATATGGTCGGTGAACGCATGGTCCTTAATATGGGCCCGTCGCACCCGGCCACCCACGGCGTGCTCCGGCTCATCCTGGAACTCGATGGCGAAATCATCCACTCCGCCACCCCGGACGTCGGCTTCCTGCATCGCGGCGATGAAAAAATCGCCGAAAGCATGCACTACAACCAGTTTGTGCCGTACACCGACCGCTTGGACTACCTCGCACCGCTGGCCAACAACGTCGCTTACGCCTGTGCCGTGGAAAAACTCATGGGCTGGACGTTGCCGCCGCGCGGTCAGGCCTTGCGGGTGCTGTGTTGCGAATTGGCCCGGCTTTCCTCGCATTTGCTCGGCATCGGTGTTTGCGCCATGGACGTGGGCGCGATGACCGTGTTCCTCTACACCATGACGGAGCGGGAAAAGGTCCACAACCTCTGCGAGCAACTCACCGGCGCGCGCTTCACCACCGCCTACACCCGCGTCGGCGGTCAACTCCGCGACATGCCGCCCGGCTTCGAAACCGCGGTCCGCAGCTTCCTGACCGACTGCCTGGTCGCCCTCGGCGAGGTTTCAAAGTTGCTCGATAAAAACAAGATTTTCCGCGACCGCATGATGGATATCGGCGTGATCACCCGCGAATCGGCCATTGCCTGGGGCATGACCGGCCCGAACCTGCGGGCCTCCGGGGTGCCGCGCGACCTGCGCAAGGACAGCCCCTACCTCGGCTACGAAAACTACGAGTTCGACGTGCCGGTGACCGATGAGGGCGATTGCTACGCCCGCTACCTCGTCCGCATGGAGGAAGTCCGCCAGGCCGTCGCCATCTGCCGCCAGGTACTCGACAAGATGCCCGCCGGCCCGGTCAATCTCGCCGAGCCGAAGAGCATGCTGCCTAACAAGGAGAGCGTGCTCACCTCGATGGAGGAGCTCATCCATCACTTCATTGTGGCCACGCAAGGCATCGACGCCCCGCCGGGCGAGGTGTATTTCGCCGCGGAAAACCCCAAGGGTGAGCTCGGGTTCTATATTCATTCCAAAGGTGGCGGGGTGCCTTACCGCTTGAAAATCCGCAGCCCCTCGTTCTGCAACCTCTCCATCGTCTCGCGCCTGCTGCCCGGCCACATGGTGTCCGATGTGCCCGCCATTCTCGGCTCCCTGGATTTCGTCATGGGCGAGTGCGACCGCTGAGGTGCCGGTTATTGGTTATTGGTTATTGGTTATTGGTTATTGGTTATTGGTTATTGGTTATTGGTTATTGGTTATTGGTTATTGGTTATTGGTTATTGGTTATTGGTTATCGGGAAAGAATCGCAACGCCCACTCACTCATTCTCCGCTACGGTCCATGTCACATTCCATCCTTGATGAATCCATCGCCTCGCATGAAACGCCCGGCACGCAGCACTTCAGGCCGTTCGCAGTGACGCCGGACTTGCAGGCGGAGGCGGCCGAGCGGATTTCCCACTACCCGTCTAACAAGCGATCCGCCACCCTGCCGCTGCTGCACATCGTCCAACAGCGCTTCGGCTATATCTCCGCCGCCGCCATCGACTGGGTCGCCGCCAGCCTCGAACTCGAGCCGATCAAGGTGCTCGAGGTCGTCACCTTCTATCCCGGCTTCCGCCAGGCCGCCCCGGGCAAATACCACATCCGCGTCTGCCGCACGCTCTCCTGCGCCATGGGTGGCAGCCACGAGCTCATGGAGCGGCTGTGCGAACTCACCGGCATCGACCGCTCGCAGTGCGACCCCCACCACCACCCCATCGCGGTGTCGCCTTGCGGGAATTTTTCCATCGAGTTCGCCGAGTGCCTGGCGTCTTGCGGCAGTGCCCCGGTATGCATGGTCAACGACGATTTTCACGAGGGCGTCGGAGCCGACAAGGCCGGAGCACTGCTGAAATCCTACGCTCCCTGACCGGCAGGGGGGCGGCCCGCCCGATACTGTCAGTTTAGAAGGAGGATAGGCTTCCAGCCTGTCATGGACGACGGGCTTCCAGCCTGTCGTTTCATGCGCAGACAGGCTGGAAGCGCTGTCTTCCATCACAGGCGGGACGCCTGTTTTCCGCTCGGAGCGCGCTAGACTGCCAGTCTTGGGCGTCCCGTCCGCGAGCCAAACCCGCCTATTCATTTTCCCTGAATGCGCTCGTTTCCCAGCCGGGGTCGGGGCCCTCGGTCCTTGGGGTGCGCCCGGACGGACCGCCGCAACGGTGATTTGGGCGGGTTTAGCCGCGGAATTCGCCCACGCGGGGAATTTATGCAAAATTTGGGTTTTGCAGGACGCGATTCGCTGCCATTCTCGCGGCGGATTCCACCCGCATGATCACCTACACCAAACCCCCGCACCCGCGCGAATACCGGCTCATCTTCAAGAACGTGGACCGCGAGGGCTGGGATGCGTCCATCGACTGCTACCAGCGCGACGGCGGCTACGCCGAGTTGCAAAAGGCCATCGCCATGCAACCGAAGGACATCACCGAGGAAGTGAAAAAATCCGGCCTGCGCGGACGCGGCGGTGCCGGCTTCCCCACCGGCATGAAGTGGACGTTCATTCCGCCCGCCAACACCAAGCCGGTCTATCTGATCTGCAATTGCGACGAGTCGGAACCGGGCACCTTCAAGGACCGCTACATCGTCCATCAGGATCCGCATCAATTGCTGGAAGGCATGGTCATCTCCGCCTTCGCCGTCGGCGCACACATCGCCTATATCTACGTCCGCGAGGAATTCCCCCACGCCGCCCTCATCCTCGAGCACGCCATCGAGGAGGCCCGCGCCCGCAATTTCATCGGCAACAACGTCCTCGGCTCCGGCTTTAATCTGGAAATCTATGTCCACCGCGGCGCGGGTGCCTATATCTGCGGCGAGGAAACCGGCCTCATCGAGTCGCTCGAAGGCAAACGCCCGTACCCGCGCATCAAGCCACCGTATTTCCCCGCCGCCCTCGGCCTCTACATGTGCCCGACCATCGTCAACAATGTCGAGTCGCTCTGCCACGTCAAACACATCATCCGCATGGGCGGCGACGCCTATGCCAAGCTCGGCGTGCCCCGCAACACCGGCACCCGCATCCTCTGCGTCTCCGGCGATGTCAAAAACCCCGGCTACTTTGAAATCGAAGTCGGCAAGCTGACGATGCGCGAGTTGTTATACGACCTCTGCGGCGGGCCCAAGGACGGTCGCGAATTCAAGGCAGTCATTCCCGGCGGCTCGTCCGCCAAAATCCTCCGCTGCGAGGAATCCTACACCCTCAAGAATGTCGACGGCTCCAGCCGCCAGCTCGCGTTCTGGGACATCCCGCTGGACTTCGACACCATCGCCGCCTGCGGCTCGATGGCCGGCTCCGGTGGCGTCATCGTCATGGACGACACGCGCAAAATGTCATGGGTACTCAACAACCTCAACACGTTCTACGCCCACGAGTCCTGCGGCCAATGCACGCCTTGCCGCGAAGGATCCACCTGGATGAAAAAAATCTCAGACCGCCTCGTCGCCGGCGACGCGACCGCAGCGGACCTCGACACCCTCGAGGCCATCGCCTATCAAATTGACGGCAAGACGGTGTGCGCCTTTGGGGAGGCGTCCTCCTGGCCGGTGGAAGCCATCGTCGCGAAGTTCCGCGACGAACTGCTGGCCGATTTGAAAGGCGGATAGACGGTTATCATGATGTGTGGTAGCTTCGATGCATTTCCACCCAATCAATAATCCCAAACCCATGATCCAGAACGTCCTCGTCCTCGGAGCCGGCAGCGCCGGCCTCATCGCCGCCATTTCCCTCAAGCGGAAAATCCCCCGTCTCAACGTGCGGGTCGTGCGCAGCCCCTCCATCGGCGTCATCGGCGTCGGCGAGAGCACCACGCCGAATTTCCCCCGCCATCTCTTCGAATACCTCGGCATCTCCCGCAAGCGCTTCTACGAACTCGCCCAACCGACGTGGAAGCTCGGGATCAAATTCCTGTGGGGCAGCCGCGGGCGCTTCGATTACACGTTCAATCTCCAGCTCGATTCCCATTGGTCGGACTTGGCCAAGCCCACCGGCTTCTATTGCGATGAGAGTTTTGACAACGCATCGCTGCCCGGCGCGCTGATGCGGCAGGAAATGGCGTTTCCGCGCCAGCCTAACGGCGCGCCCGACATTCACGAGTGGCATGCCTTCCACATCGAGAACAAGAAGTTCGTGGAAATCCTCGAAATTGTCGCCCGCGAGCAGGGCGTCGAGTTCACCGACGGCAAGGTCACCGGCAGCGAGCGCGGTCCTAACGGGATAGCCGGCATCCATCTCGAAGACGGTCAGCGCCTGGCCGCCGACTTTTTCATCGACGCCAGCGGCTTCCGCAGCGAATTGCTGGGCAAGGCCCTGGCGGAGCCCTTCATGAGTTTCAGCAAATCCCTCTTCTGCGACCGCGCGGTGATCGGCGGTTGGGAGCGTGGCAGCGATCTCATCCAGCCCTACACCACCGCCGAGACGATGGACTCCGGCTGGGCCTGGCAGATCGACCACGAGCATCTGGTCAATCGCGGTTATGTCTATTGCTCGCAAGCCATCTCCGACGACGATGCCGCCGCCGAGTTCTATCGAAAGAATCCGAAGATCAAGTCGGCTCCCGAGATCGTGAAATTCAGATCCGGCTGTTATGAGCGACAGTGGGTGGAAAACGTCGTGGCCCTCGGCAATTCGGGCGGTTTCGTCGAGCCGTTGGAATCCACGGCCATCATGATCCTGTGCTCCCACACCCGGACGCTGGTGGACTTCCTCATCCACAGCGACCTCGAGCCCACCCCCACCATGCGCGATCTCTACAACGATCGAACGCATGGCAGTTGGACCGACATCCGCGACTTCCTCGCGCTCCACTACAAGTTCAACGGCATGCTGGACACTCCGTTTTGGCAGCAAGCCCGCGACGAAACTGATGTCTCCGGCTTGGCCGAGCTATTGGAGTTCTACAAGGAGAACGGCCCCACCGGGTTCTGCCGCTACCGGCTGCCGCGCACCGAGACCGACTTCGGCCTGGAAGGTTTCCTGGTGATGTTGGTCGGCAACCAGGTTCCCTACAACAAGCACCACCAGGCGACACCCGCCGAACTGGCCATCTGGAATCAGCGCAAGAACGGATTCATCCAGGCCGCCAGCCGCGGCATCCGCTCCGAGGAAGCTCTCGCGTATGTCAAGCACCCCGGCTGGAAGTGGAATGCCGACGGGTGACCGGTGGGGGCAGTTCTTGAGTGGCGCTGCAACTGTTTTTCCGTTAGTCCGGTCAAACTGCCTGACTTCGATCCATCCATGGCATAGGCGTTGCAGCCTCAGAGGTCAGGATGTCCGAGCCTGCGGCCTGTTCACCGAGTTGCCTGGCCAGAGTGATGAGTTCCGCGCCATTGTCGAGCCCGTCGAGGAATCGCTGTGGGATACCGGCGAGTCCCACCTGCGCCCCGACGAGCGCTCCGGTGAGCATCGCGCGTGCCTGATTCTGACCGCCGCCATTGATGGCGTGGAGCACCGCCTGCTCGAAGTCATCGGAGAAGCGCGCCGCGAGATAGTAGGCCGCCGGGAGTTGGTGATAGATCGCGCAAGGCATGCCATAGACGATGGAGACTTTCCACGCCGGTTCGATGCGGATGCCGGGGTCAAGGGCGGCTTCTGCCATGTAGGAAGGCGTCAGCAGGGCATCCGGTGAGGAGAACCGCCCGACGCGCGGCGGATCAGGATCGCCGGGCTTTGGTGGTCCTAGCCGCTCACTGGTGACGGCGTGAAATGGTAGTTCGCCCCGCTTCACAAGATCCATGAGCTTGTCGGAAATTGCCGCATCGAGCTTCTCGCCCTGCACCAGCAGCGCCAGCACGCAGCCATACGCCGTCGTCATCGCTACGATCGCTTCATCCGCCTGGGTCAACAGGCAGTTTGCGCTGACGGCTTGCGCGACTTTTGCGGGCGCACTGGCATAGCGCGCCGCCAGCACCAGCGCTCGCTCGGCGGCTTCAGTGGTGTCGGCATGGCCGCCGGTTTCCTGCCACGATTTTTCGTGCTTCACGCGCCGCCGCCACGCTTCGCGGATCGATTGGCTGGTGTATCCTCCCGGACCGCTCATCGGCGTTCCATCGAGGAGTGGAAAGAGGGCCTCGTCCAGGTGTTGGCAAAAGTCGGCTTCGTCGTAGCCGCCGTTCGCGACCGTGGAGCGCAGCAACATCGTCGTGATGATGCCGGCTTGGGAGAGCTGTCCCGCCTTGAGGCCCGCGTGGTAGCGATGCGGCTTCGGGTCGGTGTAGCCGGTGATCCAAGTGCCGTAGTCGCGGTGCATCTCGTCGAGGTCGTAATACCAGTGCGGGCCGACGCCGAGAGCGTCGCCGATCAAGGCACCCATCACGGCACCCGCCGCTCGATCATTGAGTTTGAGATTCATGGAGTTTTTCGGTGTTTGTCCACAGCTTTGCGGCGTGAACATAACTGGAGGCGTTGCTGTTTTCCACCGCAAAAATTGCGCTGTCCCTCAGGTGACAGCGCCGGCCCATCAGCGGTTCACAATTGCTCCGCGATCTGGCGGGCGAGTTTCTCAAGGGACTGGTTCATGGCCTCCACACGAGCTGTCACCGGAGGCAAGCCGGGGGCGATTGATTCGCTGATGCGGAAAAAATGGCTGCGGGCTTGGCCTCCCGTTACAGGCTGGAGTTTCCACGTGCCTTCCAAGACCATTTGATGGGATGCGTCCGGCTCGAATTGGGAGATTCTCAACTCCAACAGCATGCGGTAATCGAGAGTGACGAAATTCTCCACCGGCTGGATGTTAGAAGATCCGGTGAGCCGGCTGAGGTTGCTGGCTGTGACGCGGGAAATGGCGGCATCAAGCGGCTCTCCCCACAGATCGAGGCTGCTAATCGTGAGCTGTCCGCCCGCATGGGTGACGAGTTGCTGGCAGTCGAGGAATCCGGGAATCGAAGGTCGACTGATGGCCATGGACGGATTCAATGCGGTTAGAGCCCGGTCGGGAACCAGAGGGTCAAGGACGTGATGGACGGCGGCGTCATTGACGGGCGTGAGCATAGCGCAGGATGTGAACATCAGCAGGCCCGGCAGAAACAGGAAGATTTTCATGGTTTTGGTATCTTTCCGCGGAGCAAAGCGTCGGGGTTGCGCTTGAGATCGTTGGCCAGTTCCTTGATGGCTCGAGAGGCGCGCTCCACTTCCTCCAGCACGTTTTGAACCCGCAGCATCACCGGTGCCCGGGGGTTGGTGACTTTCGCAATATCGGCCATCGCTGCGTCGATCTTCGCCAACCCGGCGGTGGCCTGCCGCATGACATTCTCGAAATCCTTCATGAGCGGATCAAGCCCGTCGTTTGCCTTCTTCGTCAGAGCATCAATGCCAGTTAGAGCCTCGTCGAGGCTGTCGATGGCTTGGCCGAGTTTCTTGTTGCTGGTGAGAGTCCGAACGTCGGTGGTGATGCCGACCAGATTGTCGTTGATCGCCTTGAAATTGAGGGCTCCAATCTGGCTTTTGGCACTGGCGAGGACGTCCCGCAGATCCTTCATCGTGCTATCAAGGTCGAGCGAGTTGAATTTCTTCAACCCCTCCGCCACCCCGGCGATGAGCTCGTCCATTTCCGTGCCCATGGTGGGAACCGTCGGGTAGAGCGGACTGACGTCCGGCACATAGGTGAAACCCGGGGTGCCAGGAATGATGTCGAACTCGACGTAAAGTTGTCCCGTCAGCAGGCTTTGTTGCTTCATCCTTGCACGGAGGCCGGCGGCGACCGCGATTTTGACCCCTGCATCGCTGGCAAAATCGATGCTGCCGCCGGAAGTGGATCCAACATCCCTGAGATCCTTTTCCGATAGCTCGACGACAACCGGGATGATCTTCTTGTCTCCCTTTGGATCGATGAGCACCTTGATGGAGGCCACACGACCGATGCGGACACCGCCGAATCTTACTTCCGAGCCGACGAGCAGACCATTGGCGCTCTGGTCAAAGTATAGAATGACATTGCTGCTCTTCTCGAAAAATTTCCTAGCGCCGAAGACAACCATTGCTCCGCCTGTTAGCAGGATGCCGACAAGGGTGAAGATTCCGATCAGAGTGGGGCTGGCTTTCTTGCTCATGGGGGTGGTGTTGGATGTTCGCCGCGATTCAGGAATAGCCGCACGGCGGGATTGTCCGAGTGGTCGCGCAGATCGGCGGGGTTTCCCAACGCGCCCTGGGTGTGGGTGGCGGTGTCGAGGAAGATCACCTTGTCGGCGATGTTGAAGATGCTGGAGAGTTCGTGGGTGACAATGACAATGGTGGACCCTTGGCTGTCGCGCAGGCGCAGAATAAGATCGTCCAGGCGGCGCGAACTGAGGGGATCGAGGCCGGCACCGGGTTCATCGAGAAAAAGGATATCGGGATCGAGTGCCATGGCCCTGGCGATGCCAGCGCGCTTTTGCATGCCGCCGCTGATTTCGGCCGGGTAGTAGTCCTCGTAACCGGCAAGCCCGACGAGCGAAAGTTTGTAGGAAACCAGATCGCGCACGGTCTTGGCAGGGATATGGGCAATCTCCTCAAGGGGCATGGAAATGTTCTCGCCCAATGTTAGAGATGACCACAAGGCGCCGGATTGATACATGACGCCGAAGCGTTGGATGAACGGTCCTCGCTGGGCTGGGTCGGTGGCGGTGAAGTCCCTGCCGTCGTAGAGAATGGAGCCCTGTGTCGGTTCCTGAAGACCGATGAGATGGCGCAGGAGTGTGCTCTTCCCACAGCCGCTGCCGCCCATGATCGCAAAGATCTCCTTGTCCTGGATCTCAAAATTGAGATCGCGCATCACCACCAGCGAGCCATAGGCCATGGTGAGATTTTTGATGGTGATCCGGGCAGGCATATGTTAGATTTTCAACAGGGCGAAGATGGCAGCGAAGGTGGAGTCGAGCACGATGACCGCAGTGATGGAGGCGACCACAGCGCGGGTGGTGGCCTCGCCAACCGCGGCGGATGAATTCCCCGCCTTCATCCCTTGCATGCATCCGCTGATGGCGATGGCGGCACCGAAGAAGACGCTCTTGATGACGCCGAGCGATGAATTTGTCAGGTCCACCGAGGTGAGGGTTTCCGTCCAGTAGAGCACCGGCGGAATGCCGACGAGGGCACCGACGAGCATGCCGCCGAGGATGCCGACGACGTTGGCGTAAACGGTGAGTATGGGCATCATCAGCAGCAGCGCCAACAAGCGGGGAAGCACCAGGAAATCAAACGGCAGGAATCCGAACGTCTGGAGAGCATCGATTTCCTCGTTGACCTTCATGCTTCCTATCAGAGCGGCGAACGCCGCACCGGTCCGGCCGCTCATGATGATGGCGGTCATCACCACGCCCATTTCACGAACCATGGCGATGCCGACCAGGTCCGCGACAAACAGGTTGGCCCCGAAATTGGTGAGCTGCACGTTGCCCACGAAAGCGAGAATCATTCCGATTAAGAAACTGATCAGAGAGACAATGGGCAGTGCCTGGGCACCGCATTGCTGCAGAATCAACCAGAAATCAGCGGAGCGGAAGCGGGCTTTTCCGCGGCAGAACCGGGCGAGGGACAACACGGTTTGACCCGTGAAATCCAGCAGCGATCGGATGGTTTCCCAGAGCTGCACGGTGATCTTGCCGAGTTCGCGGATTTCCGAAGAATGGAGTGGTGTTGTTAGCCTGGCGTTTTCCTCCGGCACCGCCAGTGCCAGCGTCAGGAGGCCGCGGAGGTTTTCGGGCAGACCATCGAGAGCGGGAACAGGCTTGTCCTTTGTCTCCGGCAATTCCGTCGCGGATCGAAGCAGGGAAAAGAGGAATGCCGGCAACGTCGAGTCATAGCTGCCGAGTTCGCTCACCTGATAGCGGGAGGGGTGCCGATCGGGTGAGATTCCTGTGACCGTCGCGGGCGGACCGTCGCGTTTCCAATCCCCTGAGAGCGCAAGAACAACATCGCCGCCATCCTCCTGCCAAGCGGCACATGGTGGAAGGGAAACTGCAGAGGGCATGGTGCCGGGGGGGTGGCGAAGAAATCTCAAATTTTCAGGTTCCATAGTTTCGCAACAGAAGGTGGTCCGAAAGCCTGCTGATTATCAGCCGCAAGCTCGCTTCAAAATCCTTTTCCCGCCATGGGGTGAAACCCTACCGAGGCGCGACCTGCGGCCCGCCGTGGTTCCCCCCCCGTACAACCCTTCAGCGCCGCGAGGGCGCTCGCAACGTCACTGCCAGCCTTCAGAATGCCGTTGAGGACGAACTTTGAGGCAGTCCGGTATTGAGTTGCACGGGCGTAGCGGAGTTGGAATCACCGGGGATCCGCCCCGCTGACCGGTTCCGTGGGACGAACCGTCTGCAGGATCACCACCGCGTCGCTGCAGCCCCAAGAGAATCTCACCCCCGCTGGTGTCGGTTTGGGCCAGGCGCACCAGCAAAGATTATCTTCCGCACGACGGGCTTGCCAAGCTGCTTCGGCGTTCTTCTGCAGCCATGGCTCAAAGGTGGCCTGTTCACGGCGATCTTTCATAAAGCGCGCGATCCACCGCACGGCGATTCCATTGAAGCCGCCGCCGTCGCCGTTTTCACCGGCGGCCGGGAAATACCCGTTCTTGCACAATTGATTCATCGTAAAGGTGGCTGCAAGCTTGGCTTCGTCGTTGTAACCCAGCAGGTTGGCCGCGCCGACAAACGTGCCCTGGTTATAGGTGAGCGCGAAGGTGCTCAGCTTTCCGCTGATGTGAATGTTGTCGGCAACCCGGCCCGTTTTCTTATCGAACAAGGTGTCTCGCTCCCATAGGAAAAGCAGTTTTGCTTTTGCGGTGTAGGATGAATCCCGGGTCGCCAGGCCCAGCAGGAAAGCTGCGATCGCTCCCGGGCCATTCACACAGGCGTTTTTAGACTTGTTGTCCGTCTTCCACCACAGTCCGCCGCCGAGGTCCTTCGAGATGGCGCGGGCATAACAAAGGTCGAAATTGGCTTTCGCGACATCGCGGTAATCGATATTTCCTGTGACCAGATACGCCCTCGAGCAGGCGATGACCAGCCACATGATATCGTCGTTGAATTCGTTGCGCTCCCATGTTTTGCCATGATCCGCGACGAACCCCCGAAACAGTTGGGCAAACATTTCGATCTGCTTCGGGTCGCGCGTCCTGGCGTATACATCCAGTACCATTTCCAGCATTTCGGCCCGCGTCCAGAAATCCGCTTTTTTGGCAGCATCGGTGCTTTTTCTGTGTCGACCGCGATCTCCCTCCAACTGGTAAAATGCCTTGGTATGGGCATCAAATATCGTGTCCGCATCCGCCAGGGTGAAGGCCCCGGCCAGATCACCACCCAGTGTGCCACAGCACATGGCAATCCAGACGGCACGGCGTCTCCACGAAGCCTGATGCACAAGGTGACGGACAAATTTCAATTTCATGATCAGCTACCCGATAGAATCGGCAAAGGACTAGTTGGCGCGGACAAATGTGATTCGTGGCGCGCCGGTTGGCAAGCGATTTCCCCCTGGCGGCGGCAACAAAAGCAGCTGCATTCCCTAGCAGGTCCGGTGCTCGCTCTACCTGAGCCAACCCGCATCATTCATTGACGCGGGTTGTTGTGGCTTGCCCCCGTCGTCCTTGCCATCGGTGCCAGCGAAATATCTTGGCAAGGGGATGTGGATGCCTATCTTCAGGTTTGAGCAGCATTGGTTGGATCCACCCCCGCCCAGTCCGCTGCCGCCCCGACGGGCCGCCTTGCCATGAAAAGCCAATCATTCACCGCGTTTCTAATTATTGTCACCTGCCTGCTAGCCGCTTGCTCGAAGCGGGCCACCGCGGCGGTAAGCGAAGCAGCCGCCAAAACCCAGTTGGCCCACGCGGCGGCCAAACCCGCCAACGTCGCCGCCACGCCTCCACCGGAGCATGAAACGGCCACGCCCGCGCCCCGGGCACAGCCCGCAATCGCCCCGGTCGCGCCGCACTCAGAGCAGGAGAAATCCGCCGCCCTGATCGATCTAACGGCAGTGGTGCAATCCGCTGCCGCCGGCAAATCACTCGATGTGGCCCTGCCCAATGGCACCCTCATGCGTTTCGTCGGTTGTCCCGCAGGGGATTTCCAGATGGGCAGTCCGCCA
The DNA here is from genome assembly GCA_903908495.1 of Akkermansiaceae bacterium. GTDB lineage: Bacteria > Verrucomicrobiota > Verrucomicrobiia > Verrucomicrobiales > Akkermansiaceae > Luteolibacter. The sequence continues at coordinate 28,945 of CAIVSK010000025.1, read as the reverse complement.
GCCGAGAAGGGCAGGGCTGATGATGAGAAACAGGTGCATGTTCAGATCAGCAAGTCGTTCTGGCTCGCCCGGACAGAGGTGACCCAGGGCCAGTGGCGGGCGGTGATGGGGAAAAATACAAGCCATTATTTCGGCAGCGACGAGCTGCCGGTGGCGCAGGTGAATTGGGCCGAGGCACAATCATTCATCATGCAACTCAATCAAACTAGCAGGCTTCCCGCTGGATGGAAATTCGCCCTGCCCAGCGAGGCGCAGTGGGAGTATGCCTGCCGGGCCGGCACCACCGGACCGTTTGCGGGAAGCTCGCTGGCAGCCATCGCCTGGTACAACCGCAATAGCGGTGGTGCCGCCCACGAGGTTGCCGCCAAACAACCCAATTCATGGGGACTTTACGACATGTATGGCAACGTTTCGGAGTGGTGCGCGGATTGGCATCACGACCCGCTGGCTGGCGGTGTGGATCCCGCCGGCGCGGCCACCGGCTCCGACCGCGTCGCCCGCGGCGGCGCCTGGGATAGCGATACGGCAGACTGCCGCGCCGCCAACCGGGGCTACCTCGGCCCGGAGAGCCGGAGCCGCAACGTTGGCTTCCGGCCGGCCCTCGTTCCCCTCAAATGAGTCAGCGGCGCACCAGCACCTGATAGCGATACGTGAGCACCTTCTCCTGGCCGGCTGGCAACTTGATGGTCCAGTCGAGTTGGCGGCGCGGGTTGACGCTGGCGACACCCTCGGTGAGCAGGGATTTCTCGGGGGCGGCCTCCGCCTCTAGCAACTCGCCGGAGAACTCGCAGCGGATCGTCAGAGTCAATTCCTTGCCGCGGAAATTCTGCAGCGCAAGGCGGCCCTTGACCTTGGTGCGCTGGTAGTCGTTGCCGCCGATCCACACAATTTCACGCTGGCCTTCTTCCTCCAGTTCGCTGGAATCGGCACGCACGCTCAAGGCCTTGGTGATGCGCATGCAGGTGCGCTGGCCGGGGTTGACCCATTGCGACAGGCACTGGCCGCGGAACTTGCCGCCTTCCATCACCACGGCGGATGCGGTGGTCATCGGAAACTTGAACGGATTGGCAAAGCGCACCGCATCCCACGCCTGGTCGTCGCGGGCCTGCTCGTTGCCATTGCCGCGGCGATAGCGCCCGTTGCTGTCGCGCGGATCCGCCACCACCCATTCGACCACCCGTTCGTAGGCGGCGCTGGCCGATGCGATATCTAGCGAAAGCGAATCACCCGCCTTCAGACTGTGCTTGCCGATGCTTTCGTAATGAATGTCATCGCTGGTGTTGCCGAGTTCCGCCACCTCGGGCAATGGCGAAGAGTCCGCGCGGGATGACCCGTTAGAAAAGACCATCTGCTGGCTCAGCGAGTTGTTGCTCAGAATGCCGCCGGCGGATGAGCCCGACTGGTTGACTTGTTGGAAAAACGCGGTCAAGCCGGTGCCCGGCCACAGCGGGGAATCGACCGCGCCGAAGCGCACGTTGGGGAATCCTGAAATCAACTGGATCTCACTATCGGCGAGGTCGCCCATTTCGTTGCGCACCACGGCGTTCTGGCGGATTCCGAGGTTCGCAGGATCGGTCAGATCCACCTGATAGGCCGGCAGCCACGCCAGTCCCTTGGTCAGATAGGTGACCCGCACCGCCCCGCCGCTGGCCGGGACCTGCTGCACATCGAACAACAGCACCGGCCGGTCCTCGGGGTGTTTGGCGGGTTTGAACGGGCCGTTGATGCTGACCGAGGCGATGCTCGACTGGTCAACGTAGCGGCGGTTGCCGGCGGGGTCCTGCAGCACCAGAAAGTTACCAGTGTTTGGCAAGGCACCCGGCCCGGTGGGCGGGGCCGCGGCCGAACCACGATACCCGTAGTAGGAGCCGGCCGCCGGGCTCAGCGAACTGTAATCGGTGTCCCAGGTCTTCGCGGCCGCATGCGGGGGAATCTCCCACACCTTGCCGGTGAGCACCGGATTCTGGGCCCCGCCCGTGGTCTTGAGCGTCACCGTCACCTCGTTGCCGGCCAGATCCCATTGCAACTGGCCGGATGGCACCTCGGCGGTGGCATCGTCGATCGGGCGGGTCCCGGACTGCACGGCGACCACCCCATCGCTTTCGACCCAGAACGATCCATGCACCACCCGCGGCACCTTGTCCCATCGGTAAACACCCGGACCCTTGACCGGAAAGGACGCGCGCACCACGGCGAGTCCGTTCTTGAACAAACCGACCGATTCGATCGTGGGCGTGACCATCGATTCCTCCGCGGCCATCGCCAGCGCGGCGAAACCCAGCGACCAAACAACAATTGTGGGAGTCTTCATCGCCACCAGGATAGCAAATCCATAGGCGTCTGTCTGTAAACTCCTTGCAAAATTTCGGCTCGCTTAGCCGCCATGCCTCAGCCGATAGATAAGTCCCCGGGGGAACGGGCGGAATGCCTTGTGGGTGGTGATGGCCATGGCTTGCGAGCGGGTGCCTGGCTGATGGAAAAGTTCGGCCCAATGGGCGAAACGGGCGAACGGGTTGTAATCGTCCAGAATCAAGTCGCGACAGCGGGCGATGGCCGCCATTTCGGCCGCTCCCGGCTCTTCTGCCAGCATGCCCCGGATGAGGTCAACCGCTTGTTGCGGCTGCGTGACGTCCACCGCGGTGAAGCCCGCGGCGGGAAAATAATCCCCCAGATTCGGGCAGCCCGCGTAGATCGGATAGGCCCAGCCCAGATAGGCATCGGAGAGTTTCTCGGTCCAATAGTCGGGCGAACAGGAATTTTCCAACACCAGATGCAAGCGGTGCGGCAGGATCGCATCCATCTTGTCCTCAATCGGGGTGAAGCCGCGCCCGTAATGTACCAGGCGCTCACCCAGCGCCGCCTTGAGATGCCCGAGAAACTCGAGCCGCTGGCGCTGGCCCGGCGTGGTGGTTAGATTGGAGCACACCACCGAAATCCGGTTGGTCTTGGCGTCCGGCGTCAGGCGCTTGAGCTCGTCATAGCCGTAGTGGTAGCGGTCCGCGGCGCGGAACAGCCCGACGTGCCAGTTCAGCCCGGGCAGGCTGGTGGTCACCCGCGGATGGGGGTCGGCGGCATGACTGCTGACGACGCGGTGGAATTGCGCGTAAAACTTCCGCGGATAGATTTTTTTGGATGGGGGTTCGCCCGCAATGAACAGGGTGTTCTCCGGCGCGCACTGCATTAGGTCGCGGTCACGACTGCCCGCAAACACAATCCAATAATCGCAGGCGCTGCCCCGCGGCGGATTGAGCAGAAACTCACAGCGGCCCCAACGCGTCTGGCGCTCGGGACAGAGCCGGTCCATGTCCGCATGACTCACCGTGGTGGTCACGGCGACCCGCAAGCGTGGAGGGGCGGAGGAGTCAGGAGGATAGGCATCCTGCCTGGCATGGACGACGGGCATCCTGCCTGTCGTTTCATGCGCGGACGGACTTGAAGCGCTGTCTTCCATCGCAGGCAGGATGCCTGTTTTCCGCTCAGAGTGTGCTGAACTGACAGTATTTGGCATGGCGGGGGGAGGATTTCTTGAAAGGCCGATGATGTTGTCGTTAGGTCGGACCGTCTGGCCGGATGAACTTGTGCCTGAGGCGCAGCAGTGTCTTATCGATGGCGTCGCGGACGGCGGAGACGGGCTGTTTCCTGCGCACGGCGCGGCGGCTGCAGATCGAGTGGGCGGCCACCGGTTCATCGCCGCGAATCTGGTGGCGCTCCTCGATCAAGCGCGCTACCAGCGGGAACAGCGCGTATTCATTCAAAATCAAGCGCCGGGCCTCCTGAATGGCGGGCAGCCGCTTTTCATATTCATGGTCTTGCAGCGCCTGCTTGATGCGCTCGAAGGCTTCGTCGAAGTGATGGATGTTAATCGGGATATGACTCTCTTCCGGAAAGTATTCCATGGTGTTAGGACAACCATGATAGAGAGGCAGGCAATGACCGAGGAACGGATCGCTGAGCTTCTCGGTCCAATGGTGCGGACACACATGGTTTTCAATCGCCAGATGCAGCTTGTAGGGATCCAGCGCGTCGGCCTTGTCGTCGATTGGGCGCACGCCCTGGCCGAAAATATCCAACGCCGGCAGCCTGGCCTTGAGGTCCTGGGTGAACTTATAGCGGGCGTGATGCAGCGTGTGGCGCATCTGCTTGGTGGAACAAACCGTGGAGATCGGCAAGGTCTTGCGCGGCGGCACCTGGCTTGCAAGCGCATCATACGAGCCGCGCGCGCCGCTGCCGCCATAGAACCAGACGTATCCGGTTTGGGACAGGATGGTCCTCGGGTGTTTGATGGCCCATGGCTCCTGACTGCTGAGGATCCAGCCGAACTGGTTGACGAACGAGCGCCCGTAATTCTTGATGACAGACGGCTCTGCGGTGATGAGCAGCGAGTTCTCCCTGATCGACGGCAGTTTTTCAGACCAGTTAGGGAAGCGCTCGTCACCGCTTTTTGGCAGATCGTCATAGACCATCAACCAGTCATAGTCGTGGCAATGCTGGTCAAAGATGAAGTCACAGGCACCCCAACTTGGCACATGGTTGGGAAACCGCTTCATCCACAGGTCATAATTGGTGTCGGATGCCTGCGATTTGGACAGGAACTTGACCCGGATTCGCTTGCCGCTGGTGGTGCTCATTGTCAGATCACTGAAAAGGCTTGGGCGACGGCGGCCTCTAGCTCGTCGAGCATCGCGTAGCGGCGGTTATACATCGGGCGCTTCTGCGGTTTCATCTCCTCGCGCGGGCGCCGGGCGGTGGTCAGCGGCAGAGCCAGGAACGCCCCGCCTTCGGCCACGCCGCCACACTCCTCCCAAAACGCGTCATAGTCAAAGAACATCTTCTGGCGCTCGCCGGACTGTCGCCGCTCGTCGGTGCTGTAGGCATGCGAGGCGGCGGTGGTGGCCAGGATGCGCCCGCATCCCAAGTGATTTGCCAGCAACTGTGCGGCAATCACGATCATGCTCTTGGGCCGCAACCCGTGCAAATCGCGCCCTGCCTCCTTGATGGCAGGCGCACCCAGCGCGCGCTCGGCTCCCTGCAGGCCGCCAATGTACATTGCCAGGGACCCGTCTTCGGTTGGGGCGAGGGTGGCGGAGAGCAGGGCGAGTTCGCCTTCGCCCAGTTCGGGACATTGCAGGCTGAGGGTGAGTTCACCCTCCTGATAGAAACGCGGATCGTGGGTCAACCGCAGCCGGTAGGTCCGGTTGGCACTCCACTCCGCCAGGCAGAACGAGTCGGTTAGAAAAATCCGTTCCAAGGTGGCTGGGATGATCGCCGCCTGCAGGACGGCGTAATTGGCCTTCAATGCCGCCAGGGTGCGCTCCTTGCTCCAGGATGCCGAGAGGTACGGGCGGTAGAGTTTCCGATAGATACGGTGATCGTGGTCCGCCAGGCGGCGCAGAAACGGGTCGTCACGCAGCAGTTCGAACCAGATCTGATTGGCGTGGCGGTTGGGCCAGCTGCGGCAGATGAATTTCAGCCGTTTGCTGATGCTGCCGTTTCTGCCGATGGGGAACGCCTGGTGGCTGGCGTGGTGAAGGAGTGAAAATGTTCGAATAATGGACATCGGCAAGGTGTTTGTTAGTATAGGGTCAGAACCCGCGCTGGCGCTTGATTGCACACTGGACGCGGTTGACCAGTTTGGTGAGCGAAAATCGGATCCGCAGGAGCGCCGCACCGAGGCTGAACGCGATGGGGCCGCAAGGCCGCAAGTGGTCATGTTCTTCGGGTTCTGATTCCTCGACGAGCAGGTTGGCGCCGGCGCGCTGGCCGATGTCCGAAAAGCTCGAGTAGTGCCCGATGAGGCTCGGGGACACCGCGTGCACCGTGAAACGGCCCGACAGGTTGCGGGCATACCAGCGGTCGATCGCGCGGTGGCGCGCCACCCACGGCCAAATGGTCTCCGCGGTGGGCAGCTTGGCCAGCAGCCAATCAAATGAGTCGCGTTGCAAAATGTAGGCAAAGGTGCCGGTGCAACCGAAAATTTGATAGATAGAGCGCACGTCATCCAGGCGGCGGAGTTTGAGGCTGGGGCCGACTTGTTGGGACAAGCCGAGGAAGCATGCGCTTGACGGCCTGGGGCAAGCCGCAGTGCCATCGAGGAAGTTTTTCACGGCGGCGTCGAATCCCTCGCCCGGCTGGACGTCATCTTCGAGAATCAGGACACTGTCCCAACCGGCGTCGCGGGCATAGGCGATGGCTTTGCGGTGCGACAGCGTGCAGCCCGCCCTGCCGGCCCAGCACTTGTCGCGTTTGCGCTGGCGGAACCAGGGCCGCCGGTCGTAGCCGGGAAGCTCCACTCCATTGACTGCGGGGATGCGTTGCCAGCCGTCCAGCACGCTTGTCAGCGCCGCCATTGCCGCAAAGCGCTCCAGTCGCTCCGGGCGCTGGTCGAGGTTGATGACCAGCACGCCGTCTGCGAGACGGAGGGTCGGTGAGGCTGGCAAAACTGTCGATTTAGCAGGAGGACAGGCATCTTGCCTGTCATGGACGACGGGCTTCCAGCCTGTCGTCTCAAGCGCAGACAGGCGGGACGCGCTGTCTTCCCTCACAGGCGGGACGCCTGTTGTCCGGTCAGGGCACCCCAAATTGACACTATTGGGCGGGGCAGGGCTTGGAGCGGTCATAGCGAAGAGGCGATGTAGTCGGGGATTTCAGGGCGGAAGGACGAGCCGAGCCAATCATTCAACATGCGCACAGCCCGGTGATAGAACGTGTGTTCCCGCAGCACCCGCTGATGACCTGCCAGCGTGATTGCCAGGGCTTGCTCGGGGTGGCGCAGAAGGTGGCCGACCTTTTCGGCGAGATCCGTGGCGGACTGATAGACGATGACTTCCTCATCGGGCGTGAAGCAGCGGGCGAGATCGGGCACGTCCGGATAGGATGCCAAGCCGCCGGCGCAGGGGATTTCGAAGGCCCGCAAATTGAGCCCGTTGGTGGTGTTTCCCGCCTGCAGCAGGTTGAGGTTGACCAGGCATTGTTGATAGACCCGTGCCAGGGCGGCGGATGAGAGTTTGCGGTTGCGCCACACCCGGGGCCAATTGCCGGCATGCAGTCCGTACAGATCCAGGCGTTGGCCAAGGCTGCGGTAGTCGGCGAAGAAGCGCTGGCGGGCGGGCGTGCAGTTGCCGGCAAAGACGAGGTGGCGCCCGCGGGCTTGAATATTGATAGGTTGGCAGGCATAGCGCCGCGGGTTGGCCGCCAGCGGCAGAAACTCCAAGCGCGCCGGCGTTGCCCGGTAGTGCTCAAGCAAGGTCGGCAGACTTGCCGAATCAAAATAGTAAACTCCATCGAGCATCGCGTCATGGCCCGCGGGCAGCACGTCGACACTGTCACACAGCCAACCGACAATTGGCACGCCCGGACGCAGCGCGCGGCGCATGAGGGCCTCGGCGGCAGGCGGGAGACTGGGGGAGTTGAGAATGACGACCAGATCCGGCGCAAAGCCGGACAGGGTGTTGGCCAGGCGGCGGGAGGTTGCCGGATTCAACAGCAGCCGCTGGTTGTTGCGGTGCCGGGCCCAGTGTTCTGATAGGGAGGATGGCCGGGAATTGGCGGCCAGGGTGGTGGCTCCCGCCTCCCGGAATGCCGCCGTCAGATCGGTGCACCAGGTCAGCAGTCCGTTGCTTTTTTGAATGATCGCCACCCGTGGCCGGGTGCCGCGGTCGGGTGGAGGAGCTTGGTTTGTTAGTACTGGACGCATCCGGGATCAACTGCGGTTGTGGGCTACGGCATCGGCCTTGGCGGCGGCACGGGCCATCAGGCTGCGCCACCATGCCACATCTTGCGGGTGGCTGGCACAGAACGCTTGGTGGCCATCGATCCAGGTGGTACGAATGGCATTCCACTCGCCATCCAACAGGTTCACGCCGACCGGGGGGCTCACGGCGGTGGCACCGGGCCGGCCGGCGAAGAGCGTGTCTAACACCTGGTTGCCGAGGCCATTGCCGGCGTGACCGAGGTCGAACCAGCCCGGCATGGCTTGGCTCGCGGCACCAGGCAGCGGCATCGGGGTGGAGGTGGCGGTGTTGAAGGTGAGAAAACTCCACAACCGGGCGGGCGGGCCGGGGGCTGCGAGGGCATTGGCCTTGGAGCAGATATCTATCAACGCGAGCAGGTCCGTTTCCCAACCCATGGCTTGCGGACGCTCGGCGGTGGGATGGATTTGCTTCAACGCATGCTGCGGCGGAATGATGATGAAGAGTTCGATGCCGGCGCGCCGGACCCGCTCGATGAACTCGGTTAGACCAACGGTCTTGTTTTGACGCAGGATCTGCGGGCGCAGCGCCCACTGGTCGGCGGTGTTTTCAATGAATGCCTGCTCGATGAAGGCCCGCAGATCGCCGTGATCGGCCGGATGGAGCATTTGGCCAAACGGGCTGCATCTGGGCGCAACCCGGTTGAAATGGCGCTTGAGCGTGGCGATGGAGTCGGTGAACGAATGCCAGCCAATGACTTGGTTGATGCCCCGCTCGATGGAATGGTTGTTGTCGGCAAACGGGGACTGGTAAAAGTGATTGGAGTCGCGACTGTCGCCCGCGCTGTGCAGATCGCCCGGATCGATGCCGAAAATCACCGTCTTGAGCTGCGGGTTGCGGTCCAGCGTGTAGTTGGCGACCGCCAGGTTTTCTAACAAGCTGGCCCCGGACAACGCGAGATTGACCGTGCGCTGCGGCGGCAGCGCCGGGTGGGTCGGGTCAAGTCCGCTCTCGAGGCGTGATGAGCCGAAGATGGCGGCGCGCCAGATGCCGCGATTGGCGATGGCGGCCTTGCCGACGCGGGTGGTTTGGCTGATTTCGCGTGACCCGTCGAGGGCCGCAATCGCCCATGGTGCGGCGTTGATGCGCCAGGGGTCGACGGTGGTGGATAGAATCGCGGTGATCACGAGATAACTCCCCATCAGCGCGGCGAACCAACGCAGGAAGCGGGAGAATGGACGGCGGAACATGGCGAGTGGGAAGGAGCTGGGGCGGGAGCTAGAACTGGAAGTAGATGAACTCACCACCACTATCAATTTCCAGGGTGACGATCAGGAAAAGAATGAAAACAAACGCCGCGGCGAGCGGGACAGGGCGCCAACCCCACCACCGGCGGCGGCGGTTGGCCGGCTCGCGGGCGCTGCGGAAATGCGGTGAGAAACGGCCGAGGAATTGCTGGGTATTGGGCAGGAAGAACGCGATGAGCAGGCTGTAGATGAGCGGGCGGATCGCGCGCTGGGGCTTCATGATGTCGCCATCGACGACGGGCGTCCACAGCGGCCCGCGCTGGGGGATCACCATGGCTTGATAGAAACGGGCGCTGGTGTGCCAGGCGAGTTTGGCATTGCCGGCCGAGGCGAGTTCGAAGTTGCCGGAGCGGAATGGCACCCAGGCGAACACCACCGCCGCGAAGGTGAGCAAACCGGCCACCGCCTTGGGCAACGGGCGCCAGCCGCGCGATTTGCGCAGGCCGAGCCAGGCGTTGTTGATGCACAGATAGATCCCGTGCAGCGCGCCCCACAGCACGAAGGTGATGCCGGCGCCATGCCACAGCCCGCCTAGCAACATGGTGGCCATCAGATTGGAGTAGCGGCGCAGCGGGCCGCGGCGGTTGCCGCCGAGCGGGATATAGAGGTAATCGCGCAGGAAGCGCGAGAGCGTCATGTGCCAGCGCCGCCAGAACTCGATGATCGAGGTGGCCTTGTAGGGCGAGTTGAAGTTGAGGGGCAACTTGATTCCGAACAGATAGGAAACCCCGATCGCCATGTCCGAGTAGCCGGAAAAATCAAAATAAATTTGCAAGGTATAGGCGATCGCGCCGACCCACGCCTCGCCCATGGTCAGGGCGCGGGTGGTGGTGGCGGCGAATTGAAAGATGGGTGTCGCGGTGTTGGCCAGCCCGTCGGCAATCACCACCTTCTTGAACAGCCCGATGGCCAGCACCGTCAGCCCGATGGCAATATAACTGGAGTTGAGTTTGGTGATGCGCGGTTTGAACTGGCTGATGAGCTCGCGGTGGTGGACGATCGGACCGGCAATCAAATGCGGGAAAAACGTGACGAACAACAGGTAATCCCCGAAGCTGTAACCGGTCGGATCCCCCCGGTAAACATCAACCAGAAAGGCGATTTGCAGGAAGGTGAAAAACGAGATCGCCAGCGGCAGGATCAAGTGCGGGACGACCTGCGGGAATCCGGTGAGAGCGTGTGACCAGGTGGCGAAGATGCCGAGGTATTTGAAGTGGAGCAGGAGCAGGAGGTTGACGGCCACCCCGAGGGTGACCAGCGCCCGGCGTGTTGCCGGGTGGGTCGAGCGGGCAATCGTGTTGCCGCAGGCGTAGTTGCCGGCGCAGGAGAGGACCACCAGCACCAGAAACCACGGCGACCACGGTTGGTCAGCCTCGGGTTTCCACCACGCGTAAAACGCCAGGCTGCAGCCCGTCAGCCAGGTGGTGCTCCACCGCCAATGCCAGCGCCCCAGCAGGAAATAACCCGCCAGAGTCAACGGCAGGAAAACCAGCAGGAAGGTGTAGGTGCTGAAAAGCATGACGAGGTGGAGGCCTGAATAGTTCATGAAACGGGCTTCCACAAGGCCAAACCGCCAACCGGGCGGCCCCGCAGGAGATCCGGAGTTTCTGATAGATCGCGGCCAGGGGGCTGGATTGGAGGGGGGACAAGAGTGCCCCTCCTCTCCGCTGAGCCGCTCTTGGCATCGTTCCTCCATTTGATGCGCTGGGGCGGCGGGCGATAATTCGCGAGAGTTTATTCTTGATTAATCATGGGATAGCAGGCTTTGTCTTGGGGGCAATGACACGTTTGTGGCGCATGATTTTGGAAGAGCCGTACCGGGTGTTTTTTCCGTTGGGGATGCTGGCTGGGATGGGTGGGGTGCTGCTGTGGCCGTTGTATTACTCCCAATGGCTCGGCTACAATCCCGTCGACGCCCACCCGCGCTTGATGATCGAAGGATTTCTGGGGGCCTTTGTGCTGGGTTTCCTGGGCACCGCCTTTCCGCGCTTGGCGGGCAACCGCGGCTGGTTTGGCGCGGAGTTGTTGCTGCTGCTAGGTCTTTGGGCCGGGGTGGTGTGGAGCGCGGCGACGGGCGGGGTGGTGGCTGCGGACGGCACCTTTGCGGTGTTGCTGGGCGTGCTGTTGGGCGGGTTGGTGCTGCGCTGGCTCTGCGGCAATCGGGACACGCCGCCGCCGGGGTTTGCGCTGGCGCTGGTCGGCTTGTTAGGTGGAGCGCTGGCGGCGGCCAGTCTGGCGTGGGAGCATGGCACGTGGCTGGGCATGCACGGCCAAGCCTGGGCGAAGCTGTGGTTGTTTCAGGGTTTGCTGCTGCTTCCATTGATGGGCATCGGGCCGTACTTGCTGCCGCGTTTTTTCGGCTTGTCCAGCAGCCATGCGTTCGATGATTCGCCGCGGCCGCCGGCGGGGTGGTGGGCGCGGGTGGGGGCGGCGGTGTTTTGGGGCTTGCATCTGGTTGCGAGTTTCGCGCTCGAGGTTTACGGCTATCCGATGATCGGGCAATTGTTGCGGGCGCTGGTCATCGGGGTTTGGTTTGCCTTGGAATCGCCGGTTTTCCGCCGCGGCAAACTCTCCTCCACTACCGGCAATGTGGTGCGGGTGGCTATTGCAGGCATGCTCGCGGGCTGGGGCGCGGCGGCCTTCTGGCCGGCCGCGCGGATCGGCGGTCTGCACCTGTTTTTCGCTTCCGGCCTCGGCCTGGTGACGCTGGCGGTGGGCACGCGGGTGGTCCTCGGCCATGCCGGGAAACACGATTTGCTGGTCGGCCGGCTGCGCTGGTTGCGTTGGGCGGCGGGATTGGTGATATTGGCGGCGGCCACCCGGATGAGCGCGGATTTCCTGCCGACGGTGCGTGTTTCCCACCACATCTATGCCGCCTGGGCGTGGACGCTGGGCGGGTTGATTTGGTTCGTCGCTCTCACCAGGTGGCTGTGGCACCGCGATGACGCGCCAAAGAAGCGCTCGGGCTGCCCGCGGCGGCCAGGTGCGTCAAGTTAATGCCCTTGGCTTGACGCGCATGCCGTCACGGGGCTACTTCGGTCCATTCACTTGCGGCGAATTCAAGAACACCGCGAGGGTGGTTTCCTCGAGAAAGAGGCGGGCATTTTCCCGCAATTTAACAAACCCCTCGTGCAGCGGGCAGGGCTCGCCGTTGCCACACCAATCCAGACTGTAGGGACACAGGCTCTCCTCTTGCGAGCGCCCGAACAACGAGACAATATCCACCAAGCGGATCTCCGCCGGGTGCTTGGCCAGTCGGTAGCCGCCGCCCGGCCCGGTCGTCCCCAACACCAATCCCGCCGACGAGGCCTGGCTCAACAACTTGGCCGCCAAGGCCGCCGGAATCTTCCGTACGCGGCCAATTTCGCTCGAGGAAATGGCTGGTGCATCCTCATGATATCGCTCCGCAAGATAACTGATTACTGACACAGCCTGCCTGGCGAGTTTTCCGTAACGCAACATAAATCAGGCAATACCCATCGGTTGCAGCAAGCAAGCACAAAGTGAAATAATGAGGTAATTTTCCTGATGCCATCGCGCCGCTCGTGACGCTCGTGACGCTCACGATCTGGCCGGAAATCTCGCCTGCCAGACGGCCAACGCGTCGCGGATGTCATCGGCGTCGCGGCTGGGACTCATCTCCCAGGTGAGCGGACACCCGGCGGGAAAAAATGGCAGGATGGCGGCGTAATCGAGGGTGCCGGAGAACGGCACGCGATGGTCGCGGGCCGGCCACTCGACATCGTGCACATGGCCGCCCATGAGATGCGGGGCGATGCGTTCCAGCCACTCGTAGTGATCGAGCAGGCCGAGGTTGTGTTTGAGCTGGACGTGGCCGAAATCATGCCAGTAGCCGACCCACGGGTTGTCGGCGAAGTGGTCTTGCAATCGCGCCATCTCGCGTTCGGTGGGCATGTCCTCAAAGTGCGAGCGCGACTCAATGGCCAGCCTGACGCCGAGGGTGGCGGCCCGCGCGGCGATCGCGGCAATGGCATCCAGCGCCCGCTGAAAGTAGAGTGGCCCGATTTTCTCGCGTTTCCTGACAAACTCGAGCTTGGCCTTGACGTATTCCGGCTGGGTCTGGCGGCCCTCGGCCACCATCGCGGTGAGGCGCTGGCTCCACTTGCGCGGGTTGAGCGGCACCGAGCCCATGTGGAGCACCAGGTACTGTGCTTTGAGCTCGGCGGCCAGTTCGAGGGTACGGAATGTCAGATCGAGGGCGCGCTGCCGTTCGAATGGCCGGTGCGAGGTGAATTCATAGGCATCCGGCGCATCAATCATGACCTCCACCGGCGAGGGGAAAAAATTGTGGACGCCGGCGCAGGAGAAGATTCCGCGCTGGAACGCCTTGCGGATGCCCGGCACCTTCGCCACGCTCATGCCGTGGGATAACTCGATGTGCGGGAAGCCGAGCGCGACGATCTCCTCGATCATCGCCTCCCCATCGGTGTGGCGGCTGTTGTTCCAACATGATGAAAAAGCGAGCATGACGAATGATGACCCGCAGCGCGGCGCGGCCCCGCGGAGCATGCCCCAGCCGGCCGGCGAATGCAAGCGTGACCACCCCGGAATTATACCAAAGTATAGCTAGTCGGCCTACACGGGCCGTGATTGCCTAGGCCCACGGCGGCTGATTCGCTAGTGACGGACCATATCTAGCAATAAGTTATGAATAATCCCGGCCATAAACCTGACATCATGATCGTCGACGACGAGTCTGACAATTTGGAAGTGCTTGGCGAGATGCTGCGCCGGCAAGGGTGGCGGACGCGGGCTTTTCCCCGCGGCCAACTGGCGTTGGACTCGGCGCGCCAGGATCCTCCGGACCTGCTGTTGCTGGACATCCTGATGCCCGACCTCGACGGTTTCGACGTCTGCACCCTGTTCAAAGCGGAGGAATCCCTGCGCCCGATCCCGGTCCTCTTCATCAGCGCCTTGTCCGCCGCGCCCGCCATCGACGCCGCATTCGAGTGCGGCGGGGTGGACTACATCTGCAAACCGTTCCGCGAGACCGATGTGTTGGCCCGCGTCCGCACCCATCTGGCTCTGCGCCAAGCCTACGTCGATCTCGCTGCGGAGCACGCGAAATTGCGCATGCTCGAACACCTCCGCGGCCTGCTCACCACGATGTTGCTGCGCCACCTGCAGCAGTCGATGGACGCGATGTACAGGGAACTTGGAGTTTTCGGACAATCCGCCATCAACCAGACTCCGAACTGTGCCGATTGCCTCAAAACGATCGTCGAAGGCACCAGCCAGCTCACCCATGTGGTAAACACCGGCCTCGGCGTCAACCGTCTGGTCTCCTGTGGCACCTCGCTGCACCGCGTGGCCATTCCCGTGGCCGAGTTGTTTCAGGCGGCGACTTTTGAGGATTCCTATTCGATCGACTCCCACTGCATTAGCACCACCATCACAGACAGTTGTCCGGCCATCCTCTGCGACCCGGAGTTGAGCGGATGCGTGATCGCCGAGCTTGTGATCAATGCGCTCAAGCGCTCGCCGGAAGGCACTCACATCTCGCTCTGGGCCGGGCCGGTTCCCAACGGCGTGAGAATTTGGGTGCGCGACGAAGGGCCGGGAATGGCCGAGGATGACCAAACGCATTTCGAGCTGTTGGGATCCGATGACGCGGCCCTGGACCCACCTCCACCCTCTATCGGATTGGACCTGCTTTTCTGCAAACTTGCGATCGAGGCCCAAGGCGGCACCATGGGAGTGGAAGACGAGCACGGGCAGGGTGGCAATTTCTGGTTCACGCTGCCAACTGCCAATCCATCCTCAGGCATCCAGACCCCGGCCGGGGTAGGATCGCGTCAGGGGCAATTGACCGAAGCAGCGACGGTACCGGGCCGCGACGCCGCTTGCGGGGCATCCGTCGTGGGCGCGGCCGCAGCTTTCTTCGGCACATCACCCGCGGGATCCTGCCCGGCGACGACTTAGCCATTGGATTGGAGGGCGCGAGCCCGGGGCTGGACCGGAGGGGGGCGCTGGTACCGTGAAAGCGTTGAGCAGATGGCTTAGCGGACGGGGGGGCACCTGTCCCCCAGTCCCTGATCAAACCACAGGGGCGCACGAACCGGGCTCAGCTCGCCACGATATTCAAGAGCTTGCCTTGGATATAGACGATTTTGCGGATCGTTTTGCCATCGGTGTGGTCCTTGACCTTGGCGCAACCCAAAGCCACCGCGGTGGCGGCGGCTTCGTCGGCGTCCTTGGAAATCATCACGCGCTCGCGCAGTTTGCCGTTCACCTGGATGATCAGTTCGATCGTGCTGCGGACCAGCGCGTCCGGATCATAACCGGGCCAAGCCACCTCGGAAAGCTGCCCGGGCTGGAACTTGAAGGCCACCGCCAGACGCGCGTGAACCTCCTCGGAAAGATGCGGCGCAAACGGGTTCAGGATTGTTAGAAACTGGATGAACTCGGCGAGCGGGACGACCGCGGCCTGGGTGAAGGCGTTGGTGCAAATCATCATCTGCGAGATGGCCGTGTTGAAATTCAGTTTCTCGATGTCCTCGCCGACCTTTTTGATGGTTTCGTGCACCACCCGCCGCAGTTCCTTGTCGGCACAGGGGATGTCGGCAATTTTGTTGGACATCTGCCAGGTGCCGGCCTGGTCCTGCTCGAAGGCGACGCGCCAGACGCGGGCGAGGAAGCGCGACACGCCTTCGACGCCTTTCATTTGCCAGGGTTTCACCTGTTCGAGCGGGCCCATGAACATTTCATAGAGACGCAGGGCGTCGGCCCCGTATTCACTCACGACGTCGTCGGGGTTGACGACATTGCCGCGGGATTTGGACATTTTCTGGCCGTCTTCGCCGAGGATGAGTCCCTGATTGATGAGTTTCTGGAACGGCTCGGGGGTGGTGACGTGGCCGAGGTCGAAGAGGACCTTGTGCCAGAACCGGGCATACAGCAGATGCAGGACGGCGTGCTCGGTGCCGCCGACGTAGAGGTCGATCATGCCGGTGGATGAAGGCACGCCAGACTCGGCCGAGCCCCCCTGGCCGGTCCAGTAGGTTTCGGCATCGCGGGAGATGAAGCGCTCGGTGTTCGACGGATCGCAGTAGCGCAGATAATACCAGCAGGAGCCGGCCCACTGCGGCATGGTGTTGGTTTCCCTGACGAATCCATCGGGCAGTTCGACCCACTCGCGGGCCTTGCTCAGCAACGGTTCAGGGGTGCCGCTGGGCTTGTAATCGTCGAGCGGCGGGGCCAGCAGCGGGAGTTCGGACTCGGGGATGGCCTGGTGGTGGCCGTCCTTCCACACGATGGGGAAGGGCTCGCCCCAGTAGCGCTGGCGCGAGAACAGCCAATCGCGCAGTTTGTATTGAATGCGGCGCTGGCCAAGGTGCTTCGCTTCGAGCCAGTCGATCATCGTCGCCTTGGCCTCGGCGGTGGCCAGCCCGTCGAGAAAGCCGGAGTTCACGGCGACTCCATGATCGGAGAATGGCTCAAGGAGCGTGGGCGTCCCGCTCACGCGTCCTGAAACCACCTCCACGATCGGCAGCTGGAAACGCCGGGCGAATTCAAAATCGCGCTCGTCGTGGGCGGGCACGGCCATGATGGCACCGGTGCCGTAGCCCATCATGACGTAGTCGGCGATCCAGATGGGGAGCCGCCCGCCATTGACCGGATTGAGGGCGAAGGCCCCGGTGAACACGCCGGATTTGTCCTTGTTGAGGTCGCCGCGGTCCATATCGGACTTGGAGGCGCAGGCTTTTTGATAGGCCTCGACTGCAGCGAGTTGTTCGGTCGTGGTGATTTGCGCGACGAACGGGTGCTCGGGTGCCATCACCATGTAGGTGGCCCCGAACAAGGTGTCCGGACGGGTGGTGAACACCTCGATGGTGGAGGCAAAATCGATAATCTCAAACCGCGCGCTGGCTCCCTCGCTGCGGCCGATCCAATTTTTCTGTAGCAATTTGATGCCCTCGGGCCAATCGAGTTCGTCGAGTTCGTCGATGAGGCGTTGGGCGTACTTGGTGATGCGCAGCATCCACTGGCGCAACGGGCGGCGCTCGACGGTGTGGCCTTTGCCTTTCCACTCCTCGACTTCTTCGTTGGCCAGGACGGTGCCGAGGTCCGGCGACCACCACACCGGAGTGTCGGCGACGTAGGCCAGGCGGACGCCATCGATTTGCTCGCGCGTCCACCCTTTGGCGACGAGATCGGACACCGGCTTGGCCTTGTGGTCGGATTCGCAGAAATAGGCACCGTAGAGCTGGAGGAAAATCCACTGGGTCCAGCGGACGTATTGCGGATCGGTGGTGGCGATTTCGCGGTCCCAATCGTAGGCAAACCCGAGCGCCTTGAGCTGGCGGCGGAAGGTGATGATGTTGGCGGCGGTGGTGATGGCGGGGTGCTGGCCGGTCTTGATGGCGTACTGCTCGGCGGGCAGGCCGAAGGAATCGTAGCCCATCGGGTGCAGCACGTTGAACCCGCGCATGCGTTTGTAGCGGCCGATGATATCGGTGGCGGTGTAGCCTTCCGGATGGCCGACGTGAAGGCCGGCACCACTCGGATACGGGAACATGTCCAGCACGTAGTATTTCGGCTTCGCCGGATCAAAGCCGGCATCGCCGGGGCCAGGAGTGCGGAATGTTTTCTCGGTTTCCCAGCGGGCCTGCCAGGCGGGCTCGAATTCGCTGAAGGGGAATGGCTTGCGGGTGTCGGACATGGGCGTGAAAGACCCGCACTGTGGGTACTGGCCACCCGCTTGAAAAGCAAAACCCCGTAGCAGCGCCTAACAAACGGACCAAAACCCGAGAGTTTCCCACTTGTGGGCAGGATGCGCAGCCACACGCAAGAATGGCTTGCTGCGAGACGCAGCAATCACGGCCTGCGGAACGGCGCTTGCCAAGTGTCGTGTCAATCCAGATCCTTTTTATCCAACTCGGAATCGAGGTGTTTGAGGAAATCGTCGGTTTTCGGGTATTTGCTGGCGTAAAAGCGGCTGAACTCCTTGCCCTCGGCACTCAGCAGGATCACCGTCGGGAAGCCGTCGATCTTGTATTTCTCAATGGTCGGCTGGTTTTTCTTGGCCACGGTCTGGTCACCCTTGGGCATGTCGATTTCCACCAGAATGTACTTTTTGGAGGCGGCATCGACGAATTCCGATTTGGAGAAGACCCCTGCGCGCATCATCTTGCACGGCGGGCACCAATCCGAACCGGTGAATTCCACCAGCACCGCTTTGTGCTCGGCTTTGGCTTGTTCAAGTGCCTTGTCCAAATCATCACTCCAGCCTTTGAGAGGCTCGGCGAAGGCGTGGCTGACAAGGGCAGTGGCGGACAATGCGAAGACAGCGAGGTAAGTGACGGCTTTCATCGCGTATAAGGCGTCCCTGCGAGGGGGATTATTTCAAATTTCTTGCCGGGCGGGGAGGAATTGGCACAGTGCGTGGGCCATGCCATCCCTGCCGCGCTTGATCGTAGCCACCCGAAATTCTCATAAGTCGTTGGAAATCAGAACGATGCTCGCGGGTCGCTTTGAAGTTCTGGACGTCACCGCGTTCCCGGGTTTGCCCGCCATCGAGGAGACCGGCAGCACGTTCTTGGCAAATGCCCTGCTCAAGGCCGTGGGCATCAGCCGGTTGGTGGATGGCTGGGTGTTGGCGGACGATTCCGGCTTGGAAGTCGACGCCCTCGGCGGCGCTCCCGGCGTGTGGTCGTCGAGTTTCGGCGGCGAAGAAGGCAACCACGCCAAGAATAATGCCCGCCTGCTGGCTGATATGTCCGGCCAATTTGCGCGTGCTGCCCGCTTTCGTTGCACCATGGTGCTGGCCAAGGACGGCGTCGCGCAGGCGGACTTTTGCGGCACGGTCGAAGGCCGCCTGACGGAGGCCCAACACGGAGTGGAGGGCTTTGGCTACGATCCGTTGTTTATCCCGGACGGTTACAACCAAACGTTCGCGGAACTTGGCCATGCCACCAAAAACCTGCTCAGCCACCGCGCTCGGGCCCTCGCCCAGGCCGTCTCCTGGCTCGAGAGCCACGTGGAAACCGTCACCATGCCCGAGGGCCACGTGGAAAATTAGTTTGAACTTGTTGAGCGTTTTTGCAAAACTCCCGCCCGTGAACCGCAGCTCCTCCCTTTTTCTGGCCCTCGTGACCCTTTCAGCAGGCCTCGTGTCCTGTTCCGATCAGGTCACCACCAGGCAACCGGTGTCCTATCGTTACGATCCCGGGTACTCACCCGATCTGGCCAACGGCCGCGCATTTCCACCGAGCAACGCGCCGGATGCAGTGAAGCACGCGTTTGCCGCCGCCAACCGCCTGCAGCGCCTGCCCTACAAGTGGGGAGGCGGTCATGCCCAGTTGGTGGATTACGGCTACGATTGTTCCGGCAGCGTGTCCTACGTGTTGCGGGCGGCCGGTCTGATCGACGGGTCGATGGAATCCAGGGAATATTGGAATTACGGTGCCCCGGGTCCGGGGCGCTGGATCACAATCTATGCCGGCCGCGGCCATGTGTTCATGACGGTTGCCGGATTGCGCCTCGACACCGGCGGCAGCGGCGCCCGCAGCGGGCCGCGCTGGAAGCCGGAATCCCGCCAAGCGGACGGCTACGTGATGCGCCACCCGGTGGGATATTGACGGCCCTGCCGCAACCCTGGGGACGGGCGGCGGGCAAGACGGGCGTTGCAAATTGCCGCAATTGCGGCTAAAGTCGCCTGCATGAACGGCAGATTGGTGGTGATTTCGCTTGGCGGCTTATGTCTCGCCAGCTCGGGATATTCCCAGACCGAGGGTCTGCCGATGGGCGGTACGCGCAATATCCAGGTGGCCACGAGCAGTGCTCGGTCGGTGACACCAGCCAGTGCGCCGCGCCTGGCGATGGGCACCGTCTTCAAGGGTGAGGCAAAATTTCGCGCGATCGTGGCCAAGGCGGAACGCGAGAACTGGCGCGCGCTGCCACTCGCCCAGCGGACGATGCGGGTCGCCCGGGAATTGGTCGGCACCCCGTATGTGAACTACACGCTGGAAGTGGATGACCGGATCGAATCGCCCGTGGTCAACCTCACCGGGATGGATTGCTGGACCTATTACGAGAACGCCCTGGCGATCGCCCGCATGTTGCACTACAAGCCCGGCCCCTACCAACCGCAGGACATGCTCCACATGGTGGAGATCGAGCGCTATCGCAATGGCGTCTGCACCGGCAGCTACCTCAGCCGGATGCACCAGTTGGAGGAGGTTTTCGACAACAACCAGCGGCGCGGCTTTGCCTCCAACATCACCGCCCGCCTGCCTGGCGCGGTGCGCCTCCGGCGTGACATCCACGAGATGACGGTGGCGTGGAAGAGCTACCGCTACCTGCGTTCGAATCCCTCGTTGATCGAGCCGATGGGCCGGATCGAGGCGCGGGTGTCGCTACTGCCGGTCATGCACATTCCCAAGGCAAAGGTGCGCGCGGCGGAGGCCTACCTGCAGGATGGGGATGTGTGCGCGATCACCACCACCGACCTGGATGCCTACACCTCGCATGTCGGCATGATCATGCGGGTCAATGGCCGGGCGTACTTCAGCCATGCCACATCGGACCACGACAAGGGCCGCAAAATCATCATCGACCGTCCCATCACGGATTATCTCAATGGTTCCGCCACCCACGCCGGCATCATCATTTATCGCCCCGACGATCTGCCACCCTCGGCCCAGTGGCAGCCAGCCATCGCCGCCCAGGACCCAAAACCGGCGACGGCCACCGAAACCAGCGACCCGAGCCATCCCGCCCGCAGAGGCAAAGCCGTGAGCCAATGAACGGCCCGGCGGCGGGAAGGATGCCCAATACTGCTGACTTAGCGCGCTCTGATCGGAAAACAGGCGTCCCGCCTGTGAGGGAAGACAGCGCTTCCAGCCTGTCTGCGCTTGAAACGACAGGCTGGAAGCCCGTCGTGCATGACAGGCTGGAAGCCTATCCTCCTTCTAAACTGACAGGATTGGGCAGGATGCCAGCGGGCTTGTGAGCCGTTAGGCCAGGCCTCGTGGCGCGGCCTTGGCGGCGAGTCCTCTGGCACCCTTAGGCATCCGCTTTCCCTTCAGAACCTTGGGCCCCTTGTGGAGCTTGCGTTCCTTGGCCTCGGTAAGCGCGGGGAGTTCCCCTTGCTCCGCGAGTTTCGCCAATTCCTCGCCGGCTTCCTTCTCCACCAGCGGCCGGGCGAGCATTTCCTCGTAGATGGCGATGTATTGTTTGGCGACCTTCTCGTGGCTGAATTCGGCCAGACTTTCGCGCATGATGCGGCTGATCTCGCGGTCGCGGAGGTCTTGCGGCAAGGCGTGGAAATCCATCGCCCGATCAATCGCCCAGCGCAGCGAGTCCGCGCCGTAATGGTCGAAGCGGAAGCCATTGCCGGTGGACTCGTCCACATCGAGCGGGCGGATCGTGTCGTAGAGCCCGCCGGTGGAATGCACGACGGGCAAGGTGCCGTAGAGCGGCGCGGTCATTTGCGGCAAGCCGCAAGGTTCGAACAACGACGGCATGACCATGTAGTCCGAGCCGGCGTAGGCGAGGCGCGAGAGGCGTTCATCGAAGTCGACCACCGCCACCCGGTCGTGCAAGCCGAATTCCTGCACGATGTGGTGGAAATGCCGCTCGTGGGGGCCGTTGGCGACGACCACCACTTGGAGGTTGCTCTCGGCGTAATCGGTGACGAGTTGATGGAGGATGGCGGTGAAGAGCTGCGGGCCCTTCTGGACGGGATCGAGGCGGGAGGGCCAGTAAAAGATCGCGGCGGCGGGATCTTCGATGAGTTGAAGCTCCCGTTGCAGGGCCAACTTGTTGGCGGTCTTGCCGGGGCGGAAGTCCGCAGCGCTGAACGGTTGCACCAGCGCATCGTCGGTGGCCGGATTGTACGAGGAGTCCGGCGCGTTGAGAATCCCGGTGGAGCAGCCGGCCGCATACTTGTAGCGCAATTCGGAGCGCACCGAATCCGGCACCACCGAGTGCCAGCCTTCGACGATTTCCCACAGGAAGCGCGGGCTGACGGTGTTGATGTAATGGGCGGCGAAAATGCCGGACGTGAGCATGTCCACCAACACATTCGAGCGGGCGTGATCGTAGCCCGACGGCGGGCCGGTGAAATACAGGTTCATCCAGAATTCCGCGGCGTCGATGCCGGTTTCCTCGACTTGCGCCAAGGTCACTTGCCGGGTGTGGATGTTGTGAACGGTGAAAAGGCTCTTGATGCCGCGCCGCCGCGCCATGGCCGGCAGCAAGGCGGTCATCCAGTCGTTGCAATGAATCAAATCCGGCCGCACCCGCGGGATGATGTGGTTGATCACCTCCCGCTGGAAAATCAACGCAATGCGCATCGATTCTTCCGAACTGTCGCTGTAAACCCGCTCCCGATAGTAAAAAATCCGGTCCTCCGCCAAGTGGATGTTAGACTCCGGCAGCACCTCATGGTACTTGCGCAACTGCTTTTCATGCAGGTTGAACACATCGCCATGGAACATCCGCCGGTAGTTCGGCATGGCCACGTGGACATCCGCGCCGAGCTCGAAGAGGGCGGACACCAGGGACGCGGACACGTCGGCCAAGCCGCCGGCTTTGGCGGACATGCCTTGCGCCATGTTGCCCATTCCCGCCGGTAGATAGGTGATCTCCGGGGTGACGATCAGGATGCGGGGCTTGGTGATCTTAGGGGCGGCGGGCATGGCGGGGAAGGCGGACGGCAGTGGGAACTTACGCCGCCAAATTGCAGCATTCCCCGCAAGCTTGCCACTCCAATTTATACAGATCAACCATTCTCCGCGACGAATTGTTCAAATTTTGCGCTCGGCGAGGTGGCGGATGCAGATTTGCGACCAAGTTTCCAATCGATCGAACAACTCGCCGTTGAGTTCTGCCAGCGGGGTGAAGGACAAATCCGTCAATGCGTCCTCGCGCGAGCTGACCGCGGTGGAATCCAACTCGATGAGGTGGACGATGCCCAAGTGGACTTGGCCGACCGGGTTGGATTCATCGTTGAGCAAGGCGATGATGTGCCGGGTGGTATGGGCCGCTATCTCGAGTTCCTCATCAATCTCGCGGGCCACCGCCGCATGGTAGGCGTCCGGGCCGGTGCGGCCGTTGCCGGTATCCACCGGGTTGATGTGGCCGCCGACGCCGACGGAGATTTTCGCGTGCAGCCGGCTCTCGCCGCCGGCTTTGCCGCGGGTGTAGTGGAGGATGCGCTCGCCGCAGCGGAAGATGCAGTAGGGAATGAGCTGCTTGTGGGACGGATCGTCCTCGGCCGCCGAGCGCTCCATGAAAAAATGGCTCTGCGGGTCCAACAAACGCTCAATGGCGGCATCCAATCCTGCGGTCTTCACCCCTTGGAAGGCACCGATTTCATTCAGCAAGGCGCGTGGCACCACCAATACTTCTTCTCCAGCATACTTCGACATGCCGCCGAGCATAACGACGGAGCGGGACTTGCCAAGTCCCGTCACGCATCCCGTCACGCCTCATACTCCGCCCACGACGAGGTCGTCTCCCACACCCGCACCCGCACCAACCGGACCCCGGGGGCCAGATGGTAGCTGCCGTCGCGGCGCGCGGCGTAGGCCCTCAGCGCCTTTTGCGTGTGATCAAAAATCGTCCGTGCCATCAATTCGGTGGTCGGATCCTGGTTGTCGAACCCGATGACCCGCTCGCCGTAGCGCGCCTTGAAATCCGCGTAGGCGGGGTCGGCCGTGTTCATGCACAGGGCGTGGTCAAACCCGTCCAGCCACTCGCCGATCACATCCTTGATGATCTTGAAATCACACACCATCTGGTTCTCATCCAACTCGGCGGCTTCCAGCACAAACTCGACCTTGCGGGTGTGGCCATGCGGAAACCGGCACTTGTCCGGATGCTTGGTGAGCAGGTGGCCATTTTCAATCTCAATGGATTTGCAGATGCGATAGGACATGGGCGATGGTAGTGTGTGTGCGGATCAAGTGCCGCGGGTGTTGCCGAACAACTCGACGTGCAGGCGGTGACAGTAGCGGTAGCCATGTTGCTTGCAGGCGGCCACCACAAAGTCGCGCCGCGCCGCCAATGCCTCCGCCGCGATCCCCTCCGGCATCAGCAACACCTTGGCCGCAGGCACGTCGCAGGCCAGCAGATCCAGCAATTGCCGGATCTCGTCCACGTCGGCCGCCGCGGCCACCACGAATTTGAGCTGGTAGGGGTAGCCGGTGATCCACTCGCGCAGGCAGGCCGGCTGCAGCCGGGTGCTCTCGTGGCGCTCCAACCAGGCCGCGCCAACATCCTCGATTCGCGGCGTGGAGTTGGCCAGTTTCGGACTGATCGACGCCAGATCACAGCGGATTCCAGCCGGCGGGACGGTGCCGGCGGTCTCGATGGTGGTGTGGATCCCGCAATCCGCCAGGCCGGCGGCCAGTTCCCGGATGCCGCGGGCGAGCAGCGGCTCGCCGCCGGTTAGAACCGCGTGCCGGCAGCGGAATGCCAGGACCCGTTGCAGGACCTCCTCCACGCTCATTTCCTGGCCTTCCGGTTGCCACGAGGCGTAGGGCGTGTCGCACCACGCGCAGCGCAGATTGCAGCCGCTGGTCCGCACAAACACCGAAGCCACACCCGTCAGCTCGCCCTCGCCTTGGATCGAATGGAAAATCTCGGAAATCAACATGGCGTTAGGACCGCAGCGGACTTGGCGGCAAGGCGGGAGTTTGCTCATAGTCGGTTGGATCGGGCAAGCCCGCCACCAAGAATGCCTCGCGCCGTTCGACGCAGGTCCCGCAAACCCCGCAGTGCCTCAGCCCGCCCTTGTAACACGACCAAGTTTCCGCGTAATCGATGCCCAACTCCGCCCCGCGCCGGGCAATCCCGGCCTTGTCCGCTGCAATGAACGGCCGCAGCAATTGGATGTTGGCGTAGGTTCCCGCGCTCATCGCCTCGCCCATGGCGCGCATGAACGGCTCCCGGCAGTCCGGATAAATCGCGTGATCCCCGGCGTGCGCGGCAATCACCAAGCCTTCCGCTCCGATGCTCTCGGCGAATCCGGCCGCGATGGCGAGCATGATGCCGTTGCGAAATGGCACCACGGTTTGCTGCATGGTCGCCTCCGCATAGTGACCGTCGGGAATCTCACCGCCCGAACGCAACAATGCCGAGGTGAAAAGCTCGTTGATGAAATCCAGCGCCACCACCTCGTGCCGCAGCCCGTGCCGTGCCGCGTGCATCCGCGCCCAGCCGAGTTCGCTGGCGTTGTGCTTGGCTCCGTAATCAAACGACAGCGCAGCCACCACCTGATGGTTGCGCCGCACCTCGTACAACGCCGTCACCGAATCCATCCCACCGCTCAGCAGCACGCAAACTTTCATGGCTTCACCCCGGCTGCATCCGGAAACGTCGCTTCCGTCGTCAACTGAATCCCCCCGCGCGGCGCAAACTCGCCCCGCACAATCATTTCCACCGGTGCCAGCGCGTCCACCAGATCGTCCAAAATGCGATTGACGATCTCCTCGTTGAAGGCCGGTTGGTTGCGAAACGACGCCAGGTAAAATTTCAGGCTCTTGGTTTCCACGCAGCGCTCGCCGGGCACGTAGCGGATCACCAATCGCGCGCTGTCAGGTTGACCGGTCACCGGACACAGCGAGGAAAACTCCGGGCAATTGAGCGTGATCCAATAGCGCCGCCCCACCCGCTGGTTCTCAAATGTCTCCAGGCGAGCCTCATCCGGATTGGCCGGCAGACGGCTCTCCGAGGTTCCTAGTAACGACAAATTCTTCAAATCCTCACGCGCGGGCATGCCCGGATTCTGCCCCGTCCCGCCGCCACGTCGATTCCTTTCTTCCAGGGATTGTGGGCGGCGCTCTGTGAGCGTCGCGAGCCAATGAAGCGCCCATTCTTTCGCCTGCGGCTTTTCCCGCATGGGAAAAGTAGTCACAGACCGCCGCAACAAGCCCCCCATGCGCAAATTCCTTCACCTTTCCGAAATACCGCTAAACACTACTTATTGTGGCTAAGTCTGCCTTAAGCCACAATATTTAGTGGTTTTCCGCATCCTGGATTGCGAAGACCGGTGCTGCCCCCTAGTCTGGGGCCGCCCGTTCCCTCCCGGGTTTAACCCCTAACCCCTCCTGTCACCATGTATCTAAAGACTCTGGAAATCCACGGCTTCAAGTCGTTCGCCGACAAGACGGTGCTCGAGTTCGCCCAAGGCGTCACCGGCATCGTCGGCCCCAATGGCTGCGGCAAGTCCAACGTGGTCGACGCCATCCGCTGGGTGCTGGGGGAAACGTCCGCCAAAGCCCTGCGTGGCGGCGAAATGGCCGACGTGATTTTCAACGGCACCGAGAAGCGCAAGCCACTGGGCATGGCGGAAGTCACCCTCACCATGGCCGATTGTGAAGGGCTCTTGAAAGTCGCCTTCAACGAAGTGGCGATCGGCCGCCGGGTGTTTCGCGATGGCCGCTCTGAATACCGCATCAACGGCACGCTGTGCCGCCTCAAGGACATTCACGACCTGTTCATGGACACCGGCATCGGCCGCACCGCCTACTCGATCATGGCGCAGGGCCAAATCGACCAAATCCTCTCGTCCAAGCCCGAGGAGCGCCGCGCGGTGTTCGAGGAAGCCGCCGGTATCACCAAATTCAAACGCGAAAAAAAGGAAGCCCTGCGCAAACTCGAGTACACCGAGGCGAATTTACTGCGCGTTTCCGACGTGCTCGCCGAGCAGGAGCGGCGCATGAATTCGCTCCGCCGGCAGGTCGCCAAAGCCCGCCGCTATCAGGCGCTGGCGGCCGACGTGCGGGTGCTCGATACCCACCTGGGCCACAAGCGGTTCACCGAACTGAGTGCCGAGCGCGCCGAACTCACCATCTCGATCCGCAGCCTGGAGGTGCGCGACACCGAGTTGGAGCGCCTGTTGCCCGCCAAGGAAGAGGCCGTCGCCCAAGCCCGCGCCGCCGCCCGCGCCTTCGAGGGGGAGCTCGCCGAACTCCGCCAACACCTCAACGAACACCGCAACGCCCTCAACTCCGCCGCCGGCCGCGCCGCCTTCAACGAGGAACGCAAGGCCGAACTGGAATCGCGCATCCGCCAAAACCACGAGGAAATCCACGCCACCCGCGAGAAACTCGCGCAGCAGGAATGCGAGGTCAACGCCGCCACCGAGGCCCTCGACCAATTGATTCGCCGCATCGCCGAGCAGGAGTTGCTGCTCGCCGACCAGGAAACCCGCACCCGCTCGACCCGCGAAGAACGCGACGCCATCGAGGCCACCCTGCGCGAAAACCGTGGCGAAGCCACCCGCTGCCAGACCCTCGTCGCCTCCATGCAGGCGAAAATCGAAAGCGCCCTCGCTCAGCTGGAAGGCACCCGCGACCGCGCCCGCCAACTTGCCGACGAGGAACAACGCCTCAGCCTCGAGCTCGAGGAGTTCCGCTCCGAACAGGCCCGCATCGCCGGCGACGTCGAGGCCACCGGTTCCCAACTCGGCACCCTCGAAGAGGTCTTTCACTGCGCCGAACGCGCCTACCAGCACACTCGCGGCGACCTCGACGCTGCCCGCAGCACCGCCACCGCCAGCCAAAAACTCCTCGCCCAACGCGCCGCCCGCCTCGATGCCGTGCGCCAACTCGTCGAAAGCGGCGAAGGCTTTGCCAAAGGCACCCAGCGCGTCCTCGCCGGCCTCGACCAGCCCGCCCAATTCCAACCCGCCATCCACGGCGTCCTCGCCTCGTTCATCGAGGCCGACAATTCCTGCGCCCGCGCCATCGAAGCCGCCCTCGGTGCCAACCTCCAGGCCGTGCTGGTCCGCGATCAAGCCGTCGCCGAAGCCATCATCCAACGCCTCACCGAGAAAAAACTCGGCCTCGCCGCCGTCCTGCCCGAGTCGTTCACCGGCCACGCCAGCGGCACCCAAGTGGAATCCCTCCCGCCCGACGCCATCGCCTGGGCGCTCGACCGCGTCAAATCCGACCCCCGAATCGCCGCCATCACCGAGCGCCTGCTCGAAAAAGTCCTCATCGTCCCGGACCTCGCCACCGCCCTGCGGCTCCGCCCGACCCTCCCCGGTGTCACCTTCGCCACGCCCGCCGGTGAGTTGTTGGATGAAATCGGCACTCTGCGCGGCGGCGTCGCCGCCGAGGGCAGCACCTCCGTCCTCGAACGCGGCAACGAGGTGCGCGCCCTCGTCATCGAGGTCGCCGACCTGAGCGCCGCCGATGACGCCGCCCGCGCCCGCGTCCTCCACTTTGAAACCCAGCTCGAGGAGCAACGCGAGGAAGTCGAATTGTCGCGCGAACGACTGCAACGCCAGAAAGTCGACCTCTCGACCCTCCAAGGCCAACTCAGCCTCGCCACCCGCGAAGTGGAAAATTTCGATACCAAGCTCGAAAACGTCCGCTGGGAACGCGGCGAACTCGAAAAGCGCGAACTCGCCGCCACCGCCAGCCGCCAACACCTCGAAGGCGAGCTCAGCGCCGCCCGCGAACGGCTCGAAGCGCTCGAAACCGCCACCCGCCGCCTCCAAAGCGAGTCGGACGACGTGGCCCGGCGCAACCAGGACCTGGCGGACGCCCTCAGCGAAGTGCGCACCGTCCTCGCCGTCGAGCGGCGGGCCAAACAAGCCGCCGAAGAACAGCAAAAACCGATGGAGGCGCGCCTTGCCGAACTGCGCGAAATTTCCATCCGCCGCGAGACCGAGATCGCGTCGTTCGACCAACGCATCGAGGCGGCCATCGCCGAAAATGCCCGCCTCGCCGAGGAATGCGAAACCCACCGCGCCGAAGCCGACGACCTCCAGGAGGAAATTGAATCGCGCTCCGGCGGCCGCACCGCCTTGATGGAAACCATCGAAGCCGCGGAAATCGCCCTCGCCACCCAACGCCGCGACCACTCCCGCGTGTCCGATCAAAAGGGCCGCGAGGAAATCGCCGCCACCAAGCTCGACCTCCACCTCGAAAATATCTCCAACACGATCCAGGAGCGCCACCAGGTCGATCT
>CAIVSK010000024.1 GCA_903908495.1 Akkermansiaceae bacterium | reverse complement strand
GAAAGTCTGGGCGTAGCCACCGGAGGTGGAAAGCGACATGTCCTTCAAGAACATCTCAGTTGCAGCGTGCCGTCGCGGCCGCTTCGGATTGCGGATATCGATCCTCCAGCCCCTCGGCTCGTCCGGTGGCGCTCCCATGCCGTAGATGCTGCTGGACGATGCCATCACCAGCGCCGTATTGAAACCTTTCCGTCGGAGGATTCCCACCATGCGGTCGACCGCATATCCTTTGCCGATTCCGCCGGGGTTGATTTCCATGCCTGCAATGTCAAATCGCACCGTGCGGCCCGTTTGATCCAGGCACAGATGGCGGTAGCCTACCTTGGTCAGGGCCGCCGCGACTTCCTCCCGGTTCGGAAGCCGCCCGGTGCCTTTGAAGAATCCCCATGTCTTCATCAGCGGGCCAACGGTGATGTCGAACGTCCCCTGGCTTCGCCGGCTGTATTGGCGGCACCGGGACATCAGCTTGAACACTTCCGGCGATATGGCCACAGGCCCTTGTCCGGCGAGACGATTGATTTCGCTCCACACGCTTGCGGGCCGGTATACTGAAAGCAGATTGTCCAGTCGTTGGACCTCCTCAAAGGCAGCGTTGGTGGCCTCTTCCATCCTGTCGTGGCGGCCTCCATAAAGCACGACCGAGTAGGTCGTTCCCATGGAGTCGATGCTCGATTCCAGGCGGATCAATTCTCCGGACTTAGGCATGCACTAGTTTCCAACTCTCCGAAGCCGCGCTGCTGGCATGACTCCGGAGACTTTCTGCCCAACGTTTTTTGTCGGGGGCAATTCATAGAACCAGATTGTCCGCGGAATCTTTTCTGGAGCACCTCCGCAAACCGCGGTCCCCGGGATCGTGCCCGCGTAACACCGACCTCGAGCAAGCGAATACATCTGACTCCGGGTCAAGTCTTCTTGGCTTCGCGCAGGATTCTCTCACGGACCGCGGTGAAGTCGAACCGAGCCTCGGCGATGGGAACCCCTACCACCTCGTTGCGATTAAGGTCGCGCAGGCCGACTCCCAGCTCTTCGCCGAATCGCAGCGTGCTGTCGCAGTTGGCGAATGGCGGTTTCCCACGGTCGGCCAAGGGATCAAACCCCATGACGGACATCGCCACGGCGTCCGCGGCCACGGTGTTCGTTCCGGCAATGATCACGCCTGGGTTGACCGCTGCTTGGGGCCTGTTTCCGTAGTTTGTCTCTGCGCCACTGGCGGTCCGAATGCCGTCAATGATCGCCAAGTGAACGGGCCGCGCAGCGTTCAGTTCGGCGATGATGCGCGGAAGCCGAACCCCTTGGTCCTTGGAAAAATTAGGGTCTAACTGCTGAGGCGCGCTTTTTGACGGCGCGCGCCGCGCGAAGTGAAAGACGCCGCCGCGTCCTCCTTGCGGGCGTATGGACGGCTCGTCGATCCCCGCACCCTCGCCATAGATGGTGATGGGCGTGGTTCCGTAGATGTTTTTCATGGACAGGGTGACCCCCGTACCGGCGTGCTCCTTCAGTTTGGCGTGTGAGATGAACACGTCGCAGTCCTCGTACGAATGGTTCAGGTCGTAGCCTGGAAAGACGAGTCCTCCCCCGGGCACCATGAACCGCGAGTACTTCTTCCCCCGTCCCAGGTAGTTCGTGTTTTCGAACTCGACGTTCGGAGCCGCGTTCAGAATGTCCTCCGGCCGCCAGTTCTGGGCCAGCATGACCTCTTCCAGGGTTTCGGCGGTCGACCAGGGTCCTTCCAGCACCCGGATGCGGCGCGCTCCCGCCTTTCCCAACAGGTGCACGGTGGCCCCGATCATGCGCGGATGCGACCAGAAGGTGTCCTCCATCCTTGCGTTGCCCAGGCGTTGCCAGCGAACTCCAATGAAGTTCACCTTCATCGCCACGGTTTTCCCCTTCACCAACCGGCCCAACCCGCCCAGTTCATCGAACATCTTCTCCAGTGTGGGGACAAGCCCGGGTCCGTAATCCATGCACCTGCCAACCGTGACCCGCCCGGTCGGGGCGTTGGCGGTCAGACCCGGCGCAGGGCTTGGGCTTGTGAGGGGGACATCGGCAAAACTCAGCGCGGGCCGCGTGAGTAGATAACCGGCCGCGACACCGGCTCCTGCCAGCCACTCTCTCCTGCTGAAATTCCTTTTCATGGTAGTCTTCGTCAATTCCTAGGCCTCCATTTGGACCGCGCCATAAACGGAAATGCGCGGCAGCGACAGCTCTGCCCCACCTGCCTCTTGCGGAACCCACTGGAGCGCCACGGGCGAGGCGATTTCCGGGCTCACAAAGCGAGCCGACCGATAGGGCGTTTTCAAATAGACGAGGGCATCATCACTCCCTGGCCGCCGCGAGTAGTTCAACACGTGGATCACTCCCTGCCGACCCTGAGGAGACGCCTGGAAAAAGTAGTTCATGGATGCGCCATTGTACAAACGCGCCGGATCGCCGCGGTGACTCATGATGTTCTGGACATCCATGCACGTGAAGTACGTGTCGGGCTGGGCTTCCTTGGCCACGGCCAGACGACCTTTGCCCAAGCGGTGCACGTTGAAGAGGAGGTACGCCTCGGCCGATGAGAGCTGGATCGGCGAGCCTTCCGGATTCGGCCACGTGGAACGCACGAACAAGGTGCCGCCTCCCTTGACAAAGGTGATCAACTTCTGCCGCAGCCTGGGGTCCGGCGGCTCCTGGTCCACATAGAGAATCCCCTGCAGACCGTTGAAGGGAACGGCCAATGCCTGCGACCTCGGAATCACACGAAACGGCTCGCGCAGCCGGGGAAACAAGTTCAGCACGTCCTCGCCGAAGGACCGGTCCGGCTCCGTAAAATTCGACATCACGGCCAGCCGGCCCATCCGCTCATAGATCCTGGTCGCCCTGTTTTGCTCGAAGAAAGCCAATGCATCGGTGACTCTCTTCCAGTCCTCTGCCGTCTGTGTGCTCTTGGCGGCCAAGCCTGCACGCATCTGGTCATCCAGCGAAATCAACCACCGCCCGCCGTAGGCTTCTGCGTCCGCCACGGTTAAAAGGTAGTTCTCGACGGTCAATTTCGCCCGTAGAGGGGGATCGACGACGATCCACACGGCTTTGTTCGGCGCGAGGGCCTGTGCCATGGCAAGCAACGCTCCGTTGGAATCCACCCAAGGCAGGTTCGTCGGGCCACCGGTCGGAGTTTTCTCCTGCGGAACTCCGGGCCAGAAACCGTCCGACACGCCCAAGACCGGGGAGGCGGCGCTCCAAAGTGCCTCACCGGATTTGGCCCAGGCAATAACCGG
>CAIVSK010000023.1 GCA_903908495.1 Akkermansiaceae bacterium | reverse complement strand
GCTCATCAAGCCCATCGTCGATGGCCAGGCTGACGTCGTTTTTGGCTCGCGCTTTACCGGCGGCGGCGCACACCGGGTCGTCTATTTCTGGCATATGGTCGGCAACAAGCTGCTCACCCTGTGCTCCAACATGCTGACCAACCTGAACCTCACGGACATGGAGACCTGCTACAAGGTCTTCCGGCGGGAGGTGCTGCAGAAGATCACGATCGAAGAGGACCGCTTTGGCTTTGAACCGGAGATCACCGCCAAGGTCGCGCGGCTTCATGTGGTGATCTATGAGGTGGGCATCAGCTACTATGGTCGCACCTATGAGGAGGGAAAGAAGATTGGCTGGCGCGATGGCTTCAGCGCGCTCTACGCCATCGTGAAATACAACGTGTTCCGCTGACGCAGTCTGCCCGCGATCCCCCCTTTCTTGCTCCAAATCCTCGCATGTTGGTTGGTGTTTGTCGCCCTTCTGGGCGGTTTGGGGCTGCCCCTGACAGCGTCGCTGCCGCTTGAAGCCGACGAGCGGATCAATCTGGGGGCCGTGGCCGGCTGCCTCGTGGTTTATCTCGCCGCGTGGACGGTATATTGGTGCAATCTCCCGGCCGATGTCTTCTGGGTGCTGCCGGCCGCAGCCGGCGTGACGTGCGTTTTATGCCGGCGGCCGCTGCGGGCGCTGGTGCGCGATGCCGCCGCCCGGCGAATGCTCGTCCTCTGGCTCATCCTAACTGCGTGGTGCCTGGGTCTGCTGGCGCTCATCCGCAGCTATTCGGGCGGCGAATGGGTGGGCGACTGGCTTGAACACTACGACCGCACGCGCTTCTTTCTCGAACACCGCCCGCTCGACACACTGTTCCTGCCGCAGCAATACCCGCTGCCGGCACGACCGCCGCTCGCCAATCTCGTCAGCGGTGCGTTCATGGCATTGACGGGAACGGGCTTCGCGCAGTTCCAGGTGTTCAGCACCCTGCTGGCCTCGCTGGCGTTTTTCCCGGCGGTGCTGCTGGCGCGGCGTTTTGCCCGCGGCACCGATCCGGCGGCCGCCGTGCTAGTGCTGCTGATGCTCAGCCCGCTCTTCGTGCAAAACGTGACCTACGCCTGGACCAAACTGCCCGCGGCGTTTTTCACCCTATCCGGACTGTTTTTCTTTCTGCGCGCCGGCCGCGACCCGGCCGGCATCAGTCTGCGCTGCGCGGCCATGTGCCTTGCCGCAGCTTTACTCACCCACTACGCGACAGCACCCTACTTTATAATTCTGGGTGTGGCCTGGCTGGTTCGATCCAGGTCCGAATGGAGTCGTGTCGGATTCTGGTGGCAGATGGCGTGCCTGGGCATCATTGGCTCAGTGCTTCTGGGCACTTGGTTCGGATGGTCGATTTTTCACTACGGCCTTGGTCCGACGCTCCTCACCAACACGGCAGTAACCGGCAGCAAGGGCCTTCCCCTTGCGGAGCTGTTCACTCAACGCGGCGTCAATATTTTCAACACACTCGTCCCGCATCCCCTGCGTCCGGCGGAGCTTGCCGCGGTGCAGCAGGCGGACCCTCTCGGTTGGTGGCGCGATTATTTCTTTAATATTTACCAGACCAACCTGCCCCTGGCTTTTGGCAGTGGTGGCCTGGTGGTCCTGGCCGTACTGGGCTGGCGACAGCGGCACCATATTGCGGTCTTTTGGTGGTGGTTCATCCCGGCGGCGGTGCTGCTCAGCATGGCAGCCGTTTCCGGGCCGGATCGCTGGGGCGTCACCCACATTGGTTTGCAACCAATCGTGATCCTTGGATTCGCATGGCTGGCGGCCAACCTGCCCGCGTTGGGACGGGGGCTGCGCGGGTGGCTGGCCGTGGGACTCACGGTGGACTTTTGTCTTGGCGTCGCCGGACATTTCTGGCTTCAGCACCTCGAATTCCCCGCTGACGTGTTTATCAAACAGCGCGGTCAGGAGCTCCTGCTCCTCCATGGTTATGCGACGTGGAACAATTTCCTGGCAAAATGTGTCCGGCACCTGACTTTTGTCGGCGACTCCGGTCTCCCGGCGCCCTTGGTGTGCGGGCTGCTCGCCGTGCTGTTGGGCCTGGCCCTATGGTCCGCCTTTCGGCCAATCTCCAAAGTGCCGTTGAAAACGCTGTAACCGAAAGTCCTTGGTTTTAGGAGTCCAAACAAGGAACCCACTTCCATGCTGAACTGGTTCGCCGAAAATCCCGCCCGTTATTGGTGGCTGGTTTGTTTCGCGATTATTTGGACACTTTTCATCCTGTTGCGTCCGCTGCTGCGGCCTGACTGGCGGGACGTCAAACGCACCGACTGGCGATGGGGCCTGATCATCTTGGGCGTGCTTTTCGTGGGACGCTGGCCCACGTGGTTTGTAACCCGTCAACTCAATCCCGATGAAAGCATGTTCATCGCCGGGGCCATCACCCTGCGCCATGATCCGGTGTTCTGGCGCTCGGTCGATGGCACGACCTCCGGCCCGCTCAATTATTACGTCCTCTTGCCGGCCGGCTGGATCCACGGGAGCGACGACTATTTTTCCGCCCGGGTTACCGCGCTTCTCCTGATCGCTGCGGCGCTCATCTTCGCGCATCAAGCCATCGCCGTGGTGTATGGCAGGCAGGTAGCGCGAGTCACGGGCTTCGCTGCTCTCTGCTTCGAGGCCCTCACGACCCACACCGATTTTCTACATTACTCCAGCGAACTCATGCCGATGTGCCTTCTGGCAGCGGCGCTTTACCTCGCCGTGCAACGATTCATGGTCAACGCCGGCTGGCAATGGAACGCCGTGGGCGGCCTGTTGTTGGGCGCCATGCCATTGGCCAAGCTGCAAGCCATGCCTCCAGCCGTTTTGCTGGGATTGGGGTGGATTGCCGGCGAACTCTGGCTGCGAGACGCCTCTCGCACCGATCAGCGCCGGAGCCTCGCCGCCCTGGGTGCGGGCGCGGGTCTGCCGTTGCTAGCGTGTGCGATTTTGCTGACTGCGACGAGCCAGTGGCGCCATGCCTTGATTTCATACGTCTGGTATAACACCGTCTATGTCGACGCCGCCTACCTCGAAATCACCAAGGTGCTCGCCCTGACCTGGCGTATGCTCATTGAGGAAGACAGCATGCCGGTGGCGTGGTTGTCAGGGGGTGGCCTCTGGCTGCTGCTTTCCCTGCCGCTGCCGCGGGTCTCTACCAGACCCGCCCGACTGGTCGCAGGCGCAGCCGTGGCGCTTTGCATTGCCAGTCTGGTCTGCATTCTAGTGCCGCGGCGTCCTTTTGTGCATTACTGGCAACTGTTCGTGGTGCCATGGACGCTCCTCCTTGGAGGGATCACTGGCCAAATCATGCTGACATTGGAAAACCGTGGACCACTCATTCGCAGCAGTCTGTTGTGCGCCGCCCTGCTGTGTACCGCCGGCGGATTGCTGTACGTGCGGGCAGGCACCCCGCACCCAGAGGTGGGCCGACTTATGCGTTATCAAACTGCTTCGCGAGGCGCGGTTGCCAAGGTGCTGGGAAGATACGCCCAGCCGGGTGAGGCCCTTGGGATGTGGGGTTGGATGTCGAGTTACTACGTCGAAACCAAGCTGCATCAAGCCACCCGCGAAGCCCATTCGTATGCGGAAATTACGGACTGCCCTTACCGTGATTATTTTCGCCGCCGCTACCTGGCTGACCTGCAACGCTCGGCTCCCCCTGTGTTTGTCGATGCGGTGGGGCCCGGTAATTTCTATTTTCAAAGCCGCCGTTTCGCTCCAGAGGCAATTTTTCCGGAACTGGCGGCCTACCTCCGTGCGCATTATTCGCAGGTCGCCGAGTTGCAGGGCAGCCGCATCTACGTGCGGAAGGACCGGCTGGCGGCCTCGCTGCAGTGAGCCTCGCGTAAGCACCCCAGGAAATTCCCCCCAAGCGTGAGCGTCCCAGACATCGCTGACTTGATGGTGCTGCCATTCGCGGGGACGGCCGGTCGGCTTCCTCCTGGCGGTCTCCCTATGATTAGGTCTAGCGCGCCACGTCATCGTGACCTACAATAGGTTGGGTAGACTTGAAGCATTGAGAAACGAGGATATGGACACCCCCCGGCCCAGTTCATGCCAACCCAGCATCGTTTTCACGGGCGAAACTCCCGGATTGGCGGGGGAACCTTCGACTGATGGCGCTCGTCGGTCTCGCGCTCGCCGGCCTGCCCGTCGCCTGTCTGTTGGGGGTGTTCGCCCTGCAACGCCGGAGGACCGACCCGGCCCTCGGACTCGCCGCGGTGTTTTATTTTGTGGCGGTGCTGCCCAATGTGCTCATCACGCATTACTCCAGCCACCAGCTTCACTATCTCGCTTTGCATGCGCTTTTCATCGTGAGTTTCGGCGCGGCGTTGCGTACGGGTTTCGCCGCCGCGACACGACCGGCGACATTCTCCTCGTGCAGGACGCCGACCCCGAATACGATCTGCAGGAATACCCGAGACTCATCAAGCCCATCGTCGATCGCCAGACTGACATCGTTTTTGGCTCGCGCTTTACCGGTGGCGACGCACACCAAGTCGTCTCTTTCCGGCACATGGTCGGCAACAAGTTCCTGACACTCTTCTCGAACATGCTGACCAACCTCAACCTCGCTGACATGGAAACCTGCTACAAGGTTTTCTGCCGCGAGGTGCTGCTGAAAATCACGACCGGGAAGGATCGCATCGGCTTTGAACCGGAGATCATGGCCAAGATCGCCCGGCGGCGCGTCCTGATCGAAGGGACGGGCATCAGCGACCCCCGTCCCCACGAAGAAGGCAATAAAAACGGCTGGCGCAACGGCCTCCGCGCGCTCTGCGCCATTGTGAAATATAACGTGTTCCGATGAGTGCTCACATCGGTTTCCCGCCGCGTTCCGCCACCGGCGACCGCACGGTGTGTGTGATGGCGCTTGCCGCGATGGCCATCGTCCTGGCCTTTGCAGTGACCACCAACCAGGTTTGGGAGGATTACTACATCACTTTTCGCATAAGCCGTAATCTTGTCGAGGGTCACGGGCTGGTCTATCAAGTGGGCGAACGGGTGCATGCGTTCACCTCGCCGCTCGGCGTGCTGCTGCCGGCGCTGGGACTATGGCTCACCGGCAGCGATGCCCGGGCGTTGTTGTTTTTCCGGGTTTTGAGCGCCGCCGCCCTGGCCGGGGCCGCCATCTTCGTGGCTTTGCACGGGCGCGACCATGGATGGAAACAAGGCAGCCTCTGGCTCGCATTTATTCTGGGTATACTCAACTCCAAGACCGTCGCCTTCGCGGCAAACGGCATGGAAACGGGGCTACTGGTGTTCTTTACCGCACTCACCTGGCGTGAACTCACCCGGCCCGCCGGACCTTGCTGGCCCGCGCTCGCCCTTGGCTACGGCGGCCTGATGTGGACGCGGCCTGATGCCTGCGTCCTGGCCGCGGCCATGACGGCAGCCTGGTGGCTTTTCGGGGTGCGTAGCATTGAGATCAACGCCAGGCGTGTCTGGTGGCGGAAAGTGGGAGCAGCACTTGTCGCCGGCGGCCTCCTGTACGCCCCATGGTTTTTCTGGGCGACGTACTATTACGGCTCCCCCGTGCCCCAGACGGTCGTCGCCAAAGCCGGTATCATACCGGAAGGTCTGTCCCTGCTCAGTGTGCTGCTGGCCCCCCTGCGTTGCCTGGTGGAAGGTATGGAGTTGGGCGGCGTGTTCGCCCCGCCCTATTTTGATTTTGTGCCGAACTGGCCTCGCGATGTTATCAACGTCTTCCTCCTGTTCGGCCGGCTAAGTGCCTTCCTCTGGATCGTACCCACCCTGCCGCGCTTGGTTCGCGCGGCGTCCCTAGCGGTGCTGATCGGCGGTGTGTATCTCCACCAAATCATGCCCTACCCCTGGTATTATGCGCCCTGGACGCTGCTCGCGTCTCTGGTGCTCGCAGCCGCCGTCGACACCGTGTGCCTCCGATGGACCGGACGGATTCGAGCCGCCGGATTCATGGCTGCGGGCCTGCTGGCCGCGGGCTCACTGGGCCTGCTGATTGCAGTGACTTGCACCGCGCGCCTTCAACAACACTACGTTGAAGACGGAGGGCGCCGCCAGATCGGCCTGTGGCTGCGCGAGCACGCAACGTCAGGCAACACCGTGTTTCTCGAGTCTTTGGGCTACATCGGCTACTTCAGCCAGCTGAAGATGCTGGATGTTCCGGGGTTGAGCGCACCAGAGGTTTCCCGGTTAATACGTTCCGGACAAGGAGGTTATGCGAGCATCGTTGAAGCGCTGCGCCCCTCCTGGGTGGTGATCCGGCCACGAGAATACTTCGGCCAGCACCTGAATGAAAACGGCGGACTGCGCGACTATGTCCTGGTCAAATACTGGAATGTCCGCCCCAAGCTCGATGCAATTTCATTCCTGCCGAGTCGCGGCTCGCTCGAGTTTGATGCCGAGTATCTTGTATTCAAACGGCGGGATCCAAAACCGTCCCCGCTGGCACCACCGTCATGAAATTATTGTGGGGCGGGATGTTTATCCTGGCTTTTGCTTCGGCGAGCGGACGCTAAGAGTCGGTCAGAGACGCCTGTTACCCACCCTGCCGTCATCTGATCTTCCATGATTCCCGGCAACTTCACCCTTTCGAGCATCCTCTTGCTGCCGCTGGCGGTGGCGGCCTTTCTGCTGCCGGGATGGCTGATCTCACGCCGGCTGGGCTCACCCGCACGGACGCTCACCGCATTCCTTGCGTCTGTCGTGCTATGGTTTTATCTCACGCTTGGCTGTGACATTGTTGGAATGCGCCTCAGCCGCGGTTCGCTCATCGGAGGCTGGCTTGTGTTGTGCGTCTTTGTCGTCTGGTGGACACGGAACACACCAACACCCTCCGCTCAAACAACATGGCGGCGCCTGAAACCGCGCGGCGCCGAGTGGTTTTGGTTCGCGGCGGCGGCAGCCGGTCTTTCTTCCATTGCCGCGCGCGCCATCATCGATCCGCTTTCGGGCTGGGATAACGTGTTCCGCTGGGACTACCTCGCCCACGCCATGCTCACGCATGGCAACCTTCACTTTTATCCCACCGTCAGGGCCGCAGATTTTGAAATCTATGCGTGGTGCGATGGCATTCCTCCGTTGATTTCGCTCCTCAACGCATGGCTGTATCTTATCACCAACGTAACGCATCCGTCGGTTACGGCCGTGCGCGTGATTGCCGAGGCGTTGCTCCTTGGGACAGCGGTATTCGGTCTCGGGCGGGAGCTTTGGGGCGAGCGCGGGGGGTGGCCGGCGGTCGGCCTGCTCGGGACTAGCGCGCTGTTTTTGTGGGGCGTGGCCATCGGGCAAGAGACCGGGCTGCTCGCGTTGACGCTGATCACGTTAGTGTGGCTGCTGGAACGCTACGGTCGTGATCCGCAGACCAGCACGATCGTCTGGGCGGGCGTGGCCGCCGGTGTTGGCGCCTTGAGCCGTGACTACGCGCTGGCCTTTGCGCCGTTCGGTCTGGCGGTGCTGGGCGTGCACGGTCAACTACGCCGGGGTAGCGTGCCGTTTGCCCTCGCCGCGGCGTTCGTGGCGGCGCCGTGGTACCTC
The DNA here is from genome assembly GCA_903908495.1 of Akkermansiaceae bacterium. GTDB lineage: Bacteria > Verrucomicrobiota > Verrucomicrobiia > Verrucomicrobiales > Akkermansiaceae > Luteolibacter. The sequence goes on along the minus strand of CAIVSK010000023.1, from coordinate 4,590 downwards.
CGCAACTGGGCGCTGACCGGAAATCCCCTGTTCCCGCAATCTCTCGGCGGACTCTTCCCCACCAACGCCGTTTATGCCTACGTGAATCAGTGCATTGGGGATTACTGGCGACTTGCTTCACCGCATGTGAAACTCGGCCTGCTCGCAGGGTCGCTGGCGGTGGTGACCGGTGCCGTCTTTCTGGCCGGTACGGTGGGAGTATGGCGGGCGCGGCGGATAGCCGTCACCCCGCTCGTGGCCATTCTCCTCGTGACCGGCTTGTGGTTGTGGTCAGTGCCGCAGACCGCAGGCGGCATCAACTATTCGCTGCGCGTGCTCGCGCCAGCCGTGGCTCTCGGCGCCGCGCTCGGTGGCTGGCTCGGCACACTGCCAGCTGGGTTCGGGCGCGCGGCAGTGCTTGTCATCACGATTGCACTCTCGGCTGATGCGATGCGACGCGCCTGGTTCCTGCCGGCTTTCCCCCGGGCATCCATGATTCCCTGGTCTTTGGAGCCATGGCGCGCAATACGGCTCAATCTCCGCCACGCCGAGGAAGATCCGTTGTGGGATTCTCTGGTGCCTGCTGCGCAGGGCAGCCTGATCGCGGTGGACAATCCCAACGCCCACACGGCACTGGTGCTTCGAGGCGGGCGCGCCGCCATGTTGTTCAGCCCGGTGTTCGGGCCGTGTTTCGACGAAAAACAGCCATTTGATGAAGCTGTGCGCCAGCTTCGGTCCTCGGGCGTGCGCTTTTTCGTCTTGTCGGTCGACGATCCGGTCGCCCGGTCTTTCATCGCCGCCCATCCCTTTTTCCGCACGCTCTGTGAGCGACACAAACCACTCATCCGCGTCGAGTCGCTGGCCGTTTTCGATTTGGATAAGCTGACCCGCCCCATGCCATGATTTTCCGCCCGATCAACTCCCGCGCCCGCGTGGTGTATCGGATGGCGTTGAGCGCCACGGCTCCAGCTGGCGTGAGGTTTATTGTTGGCACATCCGGCACGTCGGTGAATCAACGCTTCGCGGCGCAAACGCCCAATCTCCACACGCTCCTGGCGGTTCAGCTCCCGGCCGTGCGGGTCGGCAGTCAGGTAATCTACGATCTCGATCTGCTGCCGTGAACATGTCATTTCCCTCTTTTGCTCGTAAGCCGGGACTGGCCTTGAACCTCGGCCCGATGGTGGCCACCGGCGCAAGACTGCTTAAGCCCATCGATCACTAGGCATCATTTCATAGGTTCTTCGCTTTTTTTCCCGTCCTGACCATGTCCTTGGCTGCCATCTTGTCCGGGCTTTTGCTGTTTCTGGGGCTCGTTTTCGGGCTGGGTTTGCCCTGGGTGGTGACGAGCCGCTTCGAGGCCGCCGAGAAGCTCGCCCTGGGGGCCGGAATCGGCTTGGCGCAAATTTATGGGCTGGCCTGGATTATTTACCTTACCGGCCTGCCCCATGCGGCATTTCTCGTGTTGCCCGCGCTGGCGGCGATCACCATTGGCACTCGCCTGCGGGCGTTCATCGGATTCTTTTTCGATCCGGAGGTGCGCGGTCTGTGTGGCCGCCAACTGCTGTTCATCGCGTGGTGCCTCGGCTGGCTCGCGCTGGTGCGATCCTACGGCGGCGGCGAGTGGGCGGCTGACTGGCAAGAGCATTACGAGCGGGCCCGTTTCTTCCTCGACCGGCTGCCGTTGGACACCGTGTTTCTCAACGTCTACAGCCTGCCGGCACGTCCGCCGCTGGCAAACCTCGTGGCTGGCGCCGGCATGGCGCTAAGCGGGACAGACTTCGCGCACTTCCAGCTTTTCAGCACGCTCTTTGGCACGCTCTTGTTTTTGCCGGTGGTGGTGCTGGCCCGGCATTTCGCCCGCGGCCGCAGTGGCGTCGACGCGGTTCTGCTGCTCATGCTCATGATGAGCCCGCTCGTGGTGCAAAACGCGACCTTCGCCTGGACCAAGCTGCCCACAGCGTTCTTTGTGCTGCTGTCCGTCGCCTTCTACGTGCGCGGCTTGTCTGAAGCTCCGTCGACACGGCGGACGATTGCCAGCGGCGCCTTGGCCGCCGCGTTGCTCACGCACTACTCGGCCGGACCCTATGTGGTCACCCTGGCAGTGGCCCAGCTTGTACTTGCTTGGACTCGTCGACGCGCGAGACCGATATGGAGGGAACTCGTTTTCCAAGCTAGTGTAACCGCGGCATTGCTGGCCACCTGGCTGGCGTGGTCGTTGACCCACTATGGCATCCCGACGACGTTTTTTTCCAACGCCACAGCGACCGGCAACGCTGGGCTCTCTTTAATGGAATGGTTGGGACGGCGGGCTTGGAACGTTTACGTCACGTTCGTCCCCCACCCCTTGCGTCCGGCCGAGTATAGTTTCATTTCACAAGCCAGCACGCCGGGCTTCATCCGGGATTATCTTTTCAACATCTATCAAACCACTCTGCCTGGTGCCTTTGGCTGTGCTGGACTGGTGCTGCTCGCGTGGTGCGCCATCCATCGCCGTCCGCCAGTCGGATGCGCGGCCGAGCGACAATTCTGGCGCTGGTTTCCTGCCGGCGTGATCACGCTGGGCATCGCATCGGCCTACTGGCCGGACCGTTGGGGGGTAGTGCATATCTGTCTGCTCCCGATGGTGATCATTGGCTTGGCCTGGCTCGCGGCACGTCTGGGTGACGTACCTGCCCGGGTTCGGCCCATCTGGGCCGGCGCACTCATCGTGGACGCAGCACTGGGCATCGCGCTGCAATTTTATCTTCAGGCGACGGTGATCTTGGCCCCCACCGCACTCTCTGATCTCACCCAGGGAAAGCTTCTTGAATTCAGCAAGGTGACTACAAAAAACATGCTGCTCAAACTCGCCATTGGCGATAAATTCGTAGCTGACGGTGGCCTTGCACCCGGCTTGATCGTCGCCCTGCTATCAATGCTCATGATGCTAGCCGCCAAGCAGGCCTTCGCGGCGCGTTCCCCAAGATCCTGAACCCCGATGCGCCACTTTGAACTTCGCCATTGGTCCGCCGTGCTCATGCCAACCCTCGCGATCACCGGCGCAGTCGCCTGGCTCTGGCGTTGTTTCTGCCTTTTCCCCGCCCACGGCTGGAACGAGATACGCCTGGCGCCCAGTTTCATGTGGGCGCACGGCGTATCGCCGTATCCTTCGGCCGATAGCGGGCTGGCCACTTCATGGATCTATGGACCACTGCCCCTCGCCCTGCACCTGCCCGCGACGCTGGCCAGCGACACTGCAGGAGCGTTACTGATCGCAGGTGCGATCAATCTGACGATGACTTTGCTGGCGATCCTTGCGACATGTGTTTGGTGGCCGACTCAGAACGAACTCGCCACACACTGGGGTCGGCTGCTTGCCGGTATGGCGTGCGTGATGCTGTGGCCGGCGGCCAGCTTGGAATTCCTGCAAGCAGACAATGCCGCCATCGCCATCGGTCTGCTCTCCCAGCTTTGCCTCCAAACGTCAGAGACGCGAAGGGCTCACTGGCTGGCCGCGGCGGGCTGCGCCGCGGCGATCGCGTGTAAACAAACGCTCCTGCCGCTTGCCATCGCCCAGTGCCTCTATCTCACCGTGCGCGACAACGTTCGCATTGGGATTACACACGGCCTGCGCATCCTTGTGCTAACCGTCGCGGTTTTCGCACTGGCGGCGGGAATATTTGGCTTAGAGGAGCTAGAGTTTCATTTGTTGGTGCTGCCCGCACGGCTGCCGTGGATCGGGTCATTCACCGGCCGGCTCGCCGAAGTCTGGCCCCAACTACTAGCCCAAGCCGGTCTGCCCCTCCTCGTGCTGGTGTGGCTCGGGCGCCGCGCTTGGCACCGGGATTCGCCTTGGTTGCTGCCGGCGCTGGCTTGGGTGTCAGCTTGGCCGCTGGACCTCTTCTCTTTGTTCAAGAACGGCGGTTCGATCAACTCCTTGCACGGCGCTCTTTTTTTCCTGCCGGCCGCTGCGACCTTGCTGGCCACCCGGACGGCGACCACCCTGCGTTGGCGCACAGGGCTGGCCACGCTCGCTATGGCGGTGTTCGCGCTCCGCCTTGTCAACACGGCGCCAGGCACGTGGCGACCGCTGTGCGAACATCTGCGCCAGGGCGAATTTCTCGCACGGCGCCTGCCCGGCGAAATCTACTTCCCCTGGCACCCGCTCGTGACCTTTTATGCGGAACGGCGCTTTGACCATATTGAAGACGGCCTGTTCATCCGCTACTTGGCGGGCCAGCCGGTCACAGGTGCCGCCGCGGCCGCACACCTGCCGCCGCGGTTTCATATCGTGGCGTTTCTGCGTAATGAAATGGACTGGGGAATCGCCCGGTCCTTGATCCCGCAGGACGCACAGGTGTCGGATTTCGGACCGTGGACGCTTTACTCCTGGCCGCTCATGCCTCCGGGTGGCCCGCCGGCCCCTTCACCGCACAGTTGATTTCTGTCCGTTACCCCCAAGAATCCCCTCCACACCGGGATTCCACCCGCGATCGCCGTTGTCATCCCGGTCTACAACGAGGAACCCGTGCTGCCGGAGCTGTTCCAGCGGCTCGCCGCAGTCTTTGATCGCGAGCCCGGCTGGACCTGGTCGGCCGTTCTGGTGAACGACGGCAGCCGCGACCGCTCCGC
>CAIVSK010000022.1 GCA_903908495.1 Akkermansiaceae bacterium | reverse complement strand
GCCGATGTGGCGCTTCAAATGCTCGAAAATCCGCGCCTCGAGGTGGCGGGAGTGCGCCCCCTCGAAGGCCGCGCGCAGGCCGTCGGCCGGGTGGTCCGCGCGGGTTTCCCGCGTCACCACTTCCGCAAGCAAGTTGGCGGTGTCCACCATCACTTCCTCCGTCGCTTGAAACGTCTGCGGTTCAACGTCCGCCAAAAAATGCCGGGCCAGTTGGTAGAACCCCAGCGTGATGATGAGGGCGATGACAAACAGGGTGACCCGGGTAAAGCGCACGGAGGTGGGAGGGCAGCGGATTTTTCTCAGTCCAGAGCGAGTAGGTAGCCAAGGCCCCGGCGCGTCTGGATGTGGTCCTCGGTCCCGGCGCGCAAAGCCCGCATCTTGGCGCGGATCGACTTGATATGGGCGTCAATCGTGCGGTCGGTCACCGCGCCCGGATCCTCCCAGGCACGCTCGAGAAGCTGGTCGCGGCTGAACACACGCCCCGGCTTTTCCAACAACACCAGCAGCAACTTGTATTCATGCGCGGTGAGGTCGAGCAGCGCGCCATGACAATGGATTCGCATCGCGGCAGCGTCATGGCGAAACACCTCCCGGGAAATCCCACTGGCTGGCGCGCCGGCGCACGCGCCTGCCGGGTCCGGCCCGGCTGTGGCCGCTTGGCTGCGGCGGCGTATCGCCCGCACCCGGGCCACCACCTCGCGCGGGGAAAATGGCTTGGTCACGTAGTCGTCACCGCCGAGTTCGAGTCCCAGAATGCGATCCACCTCGTCGGCTCTGGCCGTTAGAAACAACACCGGCACGCTGCTCGTTTCCCGCATCCTTCTGCACACATCCAACCCGGTCATATCCGGCAGGCCGATGTCGAGAATGACAAAATCGACCGCCTCGCTGGCAAAAACGGCAAGAGCATCCGTCCCTGTCAGCACATGGGTCACTTCAAAGCACTCGGTGCCGAGCGCATACACGAGGGTGTCCGCAATCGCCGGTTCATCTTCAACAAGCAGGACACGTGGCATGGGGGGTACTTCATCTGATTCATTTGAAATGCCAATGAAGAAACGATGAAAATTCAGCGAATCTCCAGCCATCTGCGGATTTCTCCCTCGCCCCCCCCGCATCCATGGAATGCTCTTCTTCAGCCAACGGCTTCCTCCTCCTGTTGGCAGCAGCGCACACGCGTCGGACGTCAACAGCGCAATGACGCTGTCAACGACAATACGAGCATAATGTCTGACATCTTATTAATGGCATTTCATGGGGGTCACGCGTTCATTTTTGGCTGATGCAATCCGCCACTTGAAAGTCGCGACAGGGTTTTGCAGACTCCGCGCATGGCGAAGGTATTGGTGGGATTATCCGGCGGGGTTGACAGCTCGGTGGCGGCGGCGCTGCTGGTGGAGCAGGGGCACGAAGTGGCGGCGGGTTACATGAAGAACTGGATCAACGAGGAGGGGATTGCAGGGAATTGTCCGTGGGAACAGGACATCGACGATGCGCGGGCGGTGGCCAGGACGTTGGGGATTGAGTTGCGGGTGATCGATCTGATCGAGGCCTACCAACAGCGGATTGTGACCTACCTGCTCGATGGCTACCGCTCGGGAATCACCCCCAATCCGGACGTGTGGTGCAATCGGGAAATGAAGTTTGGAGTGTTTCTGGACTATGCGCTGGACCAGGGCTTCGGATTTGTGGCAACCGGGCATTACGTCCGCAAGCGCACGCTCGGAGACGGCACTGCGGTCATTCTGCGGGGAGCCGACCCGAACAAGGACCAGAGCTATTTTTTGTCGCTGATGACGCCGCGGCAGGCCGGGCATGGGCTGTTTCCCGTCGGAGAGATGCTCAAGCCACAGGTCAGGGAAACCGCCAGGCGCTTTGGGCTGCCGGTGGCGGAGAAAAAAGACAGTCAGGGAATCTGCTTTCTTGGCCAGGTGAAGATGAGCGACTTTCTGCGCCATTATGTGGCGGATTCGGTCGGGGAGATTGTCGATACCACCGGGCGGGTGATGGGTGAGCACCGCGGCCTGCACCTCTACACGATCGGCCAACGCAAGGGGCATGGAGTGGCCTCGCCACGCGAGGGGATGGCCTATGTGGTGGTCGGCAAGGATCATGCGAAGAACCAGCTGATCATCGGCTGGGACAGCCTGGATTCACCGGGCCTGTATGCGAGGCGCTGCGTGATCGGCAGTGTTTCGTCACTGGCGGGGCCGCTGGATGCGAGGCAGCAGGTGGAGGCCCAGCCCCGCTACCGGTCGCGAGCGGAAGCCGCGGACCTATCGCCGCGGACCGACGGCAAACTGGAACTGACGTTCCGCAACCCGCAACGCGCCATCGCTGCGGGCCAGATCTGCGCGTTTTACGACGGCGGCCAATTGCTCGGCGGGGGCGTGTTTGAAGAGATTCTGGATAGAGGATAGTGGATCGGGGATGGTGGATAGTGGATAGTGGATAGTGGATAGCGGATAGTGGATGATCTTCTATCCACGATCCAAGATCCAAGATCCAAGATCCACGATCCAAGATCCACGATCCTCTATCCTCTATCCACGATCTTCCATCAGCTTTTCCTCAACCGCCGGTGCGCGGCGGGCGTTTTTTCTGTGAATCCGGGGTATTCTTCGAGCCTGTGCCACCCAGCTGGCGCTGTTTTTGAGCGGATGCCTGTTGTTCGGCCATGCGTTGGACCCAGGTTTTCTTGCCGCCATCCTTGCGGGGCTTGAGCTCGGGCTCGGGGATGCGGCTCATCAGCCAGGTCTGGCCGATGGAGAAGATGTTCTGGGTGGTCCAGTAGAGGGCGAGGGCCGAGGCGAAGTTATAACAGAAGAACAAGAACATGAAGGGCATGAACATGATGATGCGCTGTTGCATGGCATCACCGGTCTTGGGGGTCATTCTGATTTGGAAGAAGCTGGAAATGGCCATCACCACCGGCAGGATGTTGATGTTCACGCCCGCCAGAGTGGCGAACGTATCCGGCTGGGAAAGGTCGGGCACCCACAGGAACCCCTGGCCGCGGAGCTCCACGGCGTATTGCAGCATCTTGTAGAAACCAAAGAAGATGGGGATTTGAATGAACATCGGCAGGCAACCGCTGAGCGGATTGATGCCATATTTCCGATAGAGGCCCATTGTCTCGGTGTTGAGCTTGTTGGGATCGTCGGCGAATTTTTCCTTCAGCTTGGCCATTTCCGGCTGCAGCTTGCTCATTCGCTTCATGGTGCGGGTGGACTTGGCATGCAGCGGCCAGATGACGATGCGCACGACGATGGTGAGGAAAATGATGGAGAGGCCCCACGACCATTTCTTGGCGATGCCATCGAGACAATTGTGGAAGAAATTGAGGGTCCGGTTGAGGGTGACCGAGACCGGCCAGAACCAGCCGTATTGCATCAACTCGCCCCAGCCATCGCCCATTTTTTGCAGCACGGGGTTATTTTTCGGACCGATGAAGATGCGGCTGGAGAAGGATTTCTTGCCGTTCGGGTCGAGCGCGGCATCCGGCAGGCGCAGTCCGGCCCGGACCGCCTTGAGCGGCAGCGCGTCGTCCTTGAGTTTGATTTGGGACGGCTTGGCCCAGACGGTGGTGTCGAGCGGGTCTTTGGGTCGGATGACGGTGGCGAAAAACTGGTTGGTCACGCCGGCATACTGGATTTTCTTACCCTCCGGGGTGTTGAAGATCGAGTGCTCCGAGGACAACATGCCGCCCTTGAAACTGGATGCCTTGGTGAAGCTCATCGAGTTATTCTCAAGCCACAACATGCCGGTCCAGTCCGGCATCTCGGATTGATAGAGAGGTGCGGCCTCGCCGGCATAGATGCTGTATTTACGCAGATTGAGCGGGCCGCTTGTGGGGTTCTCGAATGTCAGGTCGAAGTCCAGCAGATAGGCGGCGCCCGGCTCGCCGCTGGCGACGAGGCTGAAGGATTTCTTGACCAGCAGGCCATCGGCGAGCTTGCCGGCATAAACGACCTTCTGTCCGGCGACGGACTCTGCTTCGAGGTAGGTGTAGCTGAGGTTTTCGAGGGCTTCATCAGTGCCAGCCAAGCCGCCGATGGGTCCCCCACCCCGTTCATTGACCCGGACCAGGTCGGATTTCTTGCCGACCTGGAACTCGGTTTTGAAATCGGCGAACTTGATGCCGCCACCGATGTTCGACAAGGTGAACAGCACCTTGTCGGATGCCAGAGTGACGAATTCCTCCTCGACGGGTGGTGGCGGCGGATCGACGACGAGACCGGCGGCGGCCGGGGCCACGGGATTTTCCGCTGGTTGGGCACCCGGAGTTGGCGAGTCCTTAGGCAGGGACTCCTGAAGCGCCTTGTCCTGGCGGGCCTTGTCCTGGGCTTGTTTGTTGGATTGTTGGAGGCCGACGGCTAACAGCGAGCCGCAGACAGCGAGAACAACCCAAGTTTTTCGGTCATACATAAGTGGAGTGGGAAAAAGAAATTAGTGATGAATGTGAGAGCAATGGCGGGAGGCGGCAGTCCCGGAGGCGGGTGCAGCGTGCCGCGGCGGGACGGGGTCATAACCACAAGCGCCCCACGGATGACAGCGGAAAATCCGGCAAACGCCAAGCCAGGAACCGCGCAGCGGGCCGTGAAGGGTCACGGCCTCGAGAAAATAATTCGAGCAGGACGGTGCGAAGCGGCAGCCGGCGCCCGGGCCGGCGGCGACTTTGAGCATGGGATTGAGGAAGCGCTGGTAAAAGCGGATTGCGATGCGGATGGCGTTGCTGACCAAGTTAGAGATCACGTTTTGTCGGCGGGGCGGGGGAAGAGGCCCAAGCGCTTGGCCTGTTTGAACCAATCGGCCTTGAGTTCGGCGAAGGTGGCCAATGCTGCACCCGGGCGGGCGATGGTGATCAGGAACCGCCGCAGATCGGAAAATTCCAAGGCATGGGCTTGGACCAGCACGCGGAAATGGCGGCGCAGCAGGACGCGGTCGTGAGCCTTGCCGCTGCGGCGGGTGGTGATGAAACCGGTTTTCAAGGACTCCAGAGTGGGATCGGCGAGCGTGCTGACAATGACGAAGCGCCCGGCCTTGGCTTGGCCGAGCGATTTGACGCGAGCGAAGTCGGCCCGCCGGTTGATGCTGCATTTCCGCGGGAGGCGCATGACGGGGATGCATGGGGCATCCGTGGCGGCGCGAGAGCGGGCGCTCAGGAATGCTGCTGGGTGTGGCGCTCGAATTGGATCTCCACGCCTTTGGGAATGAGGCGCTTGCGGCCTTTTTGGCGGCGGCGGCGCAGGATGTCGCGGCCGGATTTGGAGGCCATGCGGGCACGGAAACCGAATTGTTGTTTGCGGGTGCGCTTGGATGGCTGGTAGGTGCGTTTGCTCATGGCTGATGCCTGGGTGTGAAGAGTTGGATGACCGCCGGCAGGTCCGTGCGGACGCGCAGCCTAGCTACAGAATACCACTTGTCAATCCGGCAGTGTGAGGAAATGTGAGATTTTTTCCCAAAAAACCGCCGCACCCGCCGTCACCGCCCGTTCCTGGCACGACAAGCCGGGCATTGATGCGGCGCTCTGTGAGGGTCGCTGTAGATGAGATGGCCCTTATCTTAGAAAGGGAAATAGAAACCACGGATTGCACGGAATGAACGGAATGCACTTAGAATGAATGAGTTATGAATTTCATGGCATTCCCCGTTTTGGTGAGACTGAGACTTGATAGAGCAGGGCACATCTTATCCGTGTAATCCTCTTCAATGGATTCCGCCCTTGCGGCAGAGGGATGAACAACCGTTGCACTGGATGCAGTGGTAGGAGGAAATGCTGAATTCCTTGGTCTGCGGGTCGCGGATGATGGCGTCCACCGGGCAGTTTTTCGCGCAAATGCCGCATTGCACGCACGGGTCCTGCTCGATGCGGCGGCGCTTGAAGGCGACCATTGAAAGCAGGCCGAGCAGCACCCCGTACGGGCAGACAAAGCGGCAAAACGGCCGGTACACCCAGCGGCCGAGCAGCACCGCGGCGGCAAAAATCCCCCATGCCGTCAGGTCGCCGACGCGCAGCACGCCCGGCTCGACCAAGCCGCCGTGCAGCCAGTGGATGGCGCGTTGAATCCAGCCATAGCCGAAAAAGAAGGCGGTTTTGTAGGGATCGAGCAAGCAAACGAGGAAACAGGAGCCGCGCAGGGCCAGCCAGGCGGTGGCGGCCAAGGCCAGCAGCGGCAGGGTCCGCAAGATGGCATGCGGGAGGGCGGGAATTCGCAGCGAGCGGCGGCCGCCGAGCAGATGCTGGAGCACTCCGAGCGGGCAACCGGCCACACAAAACACCCGTCCCATGAACAAGGCCACGGTCAGCGGCAGCAAAAACATCACGCCGGTGCTCATTCCGACCATCTCCGGATGCCGCAACCCGATGGCCAGATTGGCCACCGAGCCGACCGGACAGATGCAACCGCCACGGATAAAGCCGAAGTAGAGCAGGGACAGGACGGCCGGCAGCCAAAAGTGACGGGTATTCACGTGGCGCCACACCATCACGCAGCCGAGCAGCAAAATGCCTGCGAGCATTCCGATGTCCACGCCGATCCAGGCGGCGGATTCCGGCACATATTGCTGCGGGCGGTATTGCTCGCGGTAGGCGGCAATCCCCTCGTTGGATGTGATGTCCTCGTCGCTGGGGATTTTGTAGCTGGGCACCGCGTCGGCGCTCACCTGGGCGGCGCTGTCCTGCGCGACGGCCGTTTCAAAACCCGCCAACATCAGGCACACGAGCAAGCACCAGAGGCCTTTCATGATGCCGCGCGATCCTCCCCGCCGGTCCCGCTGGCCGGATGTTCCAATTCAAAATCGCCGCGGAAATCATCCTCCGGGTACGAGTGTGCCCACTCAACGGCCTGCTGCGGGCACACCACGGCGATCGCGCAGCGATTGCAGCCGACGCACAGGTCCGGACGGATGATCAAAAACATCGACTTGGTGCCAAGCGTGTTGCAGCGCTTCGCGCACTTCCCGCAAGCGGTGCACTTGGCGTCGTCAATCGTGTACAGGTGATAGCCGTCCTTGCCGCCGGAAAATTCCTGGCGCTTGACCGCATCGTACGGGCACACCCGCCGGCCCTTGCTTTGGATCATCTCGGATGAGACGTTGAGATCGGAGAGGTGGCCGTAGCAAGCCACGCAATACGAGCACTTCTTCTGATCATTGACCGCCTTGACGGCCGAGGGCTGCCTCACGCACGCGGTTTCGCACAGCGAGCAAAACGTGCATTTGTCCGGGTTGATGCGCCAGACGTAAGGCCCTTTGGGCTGCGAAAAATCCGCCTCGGGATCGCTGCCGGTGAAAATCCGCCAACCCGTGCCACCCAACGCGGCGACTCCGATGAGTTGCCCGCCAAACCGGATGAACTTGCGCCTGCCCTCGTTCATTTGACCGTTTCCAGCGGATTGCCGCCAACCGATTTCGAGGCGTCGCCCGCGCTTGCGGGAGGCACCGGCTTCCATGACGCAGGCAGGACAAACCCCTTGCCTAGCAAATCCTTCGGCACCTTTGGGCCTGACACGTCTAGCAAGGCCGCCTGCAACCGGGTCACCTCCGCTGCGGGCACCTTGTTCAAATCCACCAGCAGCGAGGTCAGCGGCATTTTTTCGGTTTCCGCGAGGGTTCTGAAATCCTCCGGCTTGGCAAAATCCACCGCGCAACTGGCGGTGAGCGCATAGCTGGAAACCACCGCCACATCTACCTTGCCATCCATCAGCGCGCTGAGGTTCTCGCCGCAGCTTGACAACATCAGTACTTCCGCCGGCTTGATGTGGCCTGCGGCGAGCATTTGCAGGGGTGCCTGATTCTTCTCATAGGAATCCGCCTGCCCCAATGCAAGCCGCTTGCCCTGCAAGTCCGCCAGCGTGCGCAGCGGCGCTCCGGACAAGCTGAGAAACACCCCGCTCATCAACGCCTTGTTGTCTGGATCGAGCAGGTCAGCCACGCGTTTAAAACGAGCGTTGGTTTTAAACGAGTACTGCAACGCGGTCCACGGTTTGCACAAGACGCCGTCATACTGGTTGGCCAGGATGGCCTTCTGCAAATCGAAGACCTCGGAGAAATAGGTGAACTCGAGGGTGATTTGGTGGCGGGCCTGCAAATCGGCCAGCAGCGTATCGAAGCTGCGGGTGGCGATTTGGCTGATGCAGGAGCAGGCGGTCTTGCTGCAATAGATGTCATTGACCGCGATTTTGAGCGTCAGCGGTTTATGCTCCGTGGCATCCTGCGGGAGGCTCGAGAGCGCGACCCGCCAAGCGGTCTCCGGGTTGGCCGGCAACTTGTCCGCGCCAACTGCAAACCCGACTCCCAGCCAGAGCGCTGCCAGCGCCGATAAGAAATGGCTCATTTGTCGGCTGGGGCGGCAGTTTGGGCGGCGCTGGCAGAGTCCGCCGCGCCGGGCACGCACTTGACGATGCAATGTTTTTGATCGGACGCGAGAAAGAGCGCGCCCTTGCTGTCCACGGCAATCGGGATGGTGCTGCAACCTTCGACGAGTTCGCCGAGGCCGGTGACGGATTTTTCCGCCTTGCCGTCCTTGTCGTAAATTTTCACGCGGGTGGGGGATTTTTCGACGGTGACGATGGAGCCATCGGCGAGGCATGCGACGTTGACCGGGTTGCAGCAGCCGTGAAACTCGGATTCCTTTTCGCCGCGGGCACCGAACTCACTGAATTTTTTATCGGCTTGAAAGGTCTGGACCTTGAAGGAGCCGAGGTTGGCGACCACGATGGAATCGGCATCCGAGCCGGGGCAGAAATCGAAGATGCCGCAGCACAGGCGGAACACCTTGCTGATCTTGCGGGACATTTTCGCCTCGTTACCAGACAGGGTGAAGAATGCGATGCATTGCTGGGAAAAATCGGCGATCACGAGCTTGCCGCCGATGAAATGCGCGTCGGTGGCCGAAACCACCCCGGCGAGTTTGATATCGGCCTGTTTGGCCCCGGCCGGATCATAGACGCAGCACTTGACGCCGGCCGGCTCGCTGACCTTGACCTTTTTGCCCTGGAATTCACGGGTGGTCTGCGCCAGCTCGCTGGCCAGCAGATAGATCCGGCCCTCCGCCACGGCCATGGTGGTCGGAGCCGGTTTCATATCGGCCTTGAAACTGCCGGTCAATTTGCCGTCGGTGTCGTAGAACATCACGGTTCCGTCCTTGAGCAAGACATGCAGGCAGTCCTTGGCATCGATGGCGACGCAGACGGGCGACGCCTTGATTTCCTTCTGACCAAACGATTTGTCGACCTGGTATGCGGGCACACCCGCGAATAAAGTTGGAGCCAGTGACAGCAGCGCAATGAGGGAGCGGCGAACGACAATTGACGTGGTTCTCATAAACGCAGCAGATATATGACGGGGCTGGCCGGGTCAAGGAATTTCCGCGACTTGATGGATTACGCATGCCTTTCGCGAGTCCGTGCACAGGCACGCCGTCATTCACCGAAGCGAAATGATTTCTTCCGTTGCTGGTGGAGCGGAAAGCGCCCGCCAGTGGCCCGGCGGATCGGATCAAACACCGAGTCCATGCCCACCGACTTGATCTCAAAGACCTGGGCCATCAACTCGCCGAGCCGACCTTTGGGAAAACCGCGCTCCTTGAACCATGCCAGATACTCCGGCGGCAGGTCGACGATAGGCACGCCGCGCGGCGGATAGGCCTTGATGCCGAACTTGCCGAAAGGAATCCGGGTGTTGCCGATCTCCTCCAGCAAATTGCGGAAATCCTCGCGGTCGATTTCAGTGAAGTCCATCGGTAACGAAAAGGAAATCACGGCCCGGCGGCATTGGCAACGGCGATTTCGATGACCGACGGAACGGCACTTGCCAACGGAACGGCACTTGCCAACGGAGCGGCACTTGCCAAGTGAAGAAATGAGCGAGCGAGGTGCAGAGTAGCGCCGCGGCGCAGAGACACTTGCCGCGAGACGCAGCATGCACGGCCTGCGGCGGGGACGCCGCAGCCACGAACGCTCTGCAACAATCACTCGGCGGCTTTGGGGGCTGCGCCCGAGACGGGGCCGGCCTTGGGCGCGAGCAAGCACGCGAGCAGCGACGGCGAGCGGTCATCGTCTGCGGCGTTGCGCAGGGACTCGACGGTGGCGGAGGGGTCTAGGCGGCCGAGGGGCTGCAGCGCGTAGCCGCCGCCGATCTGCAGCTCATCGCTGGCACGCATTTCAAAATGCAGGTGCGCCGGATAGGACCCGTGGGCCGTCCCCACCGCCCCGAGCCGCATGCCGCGGCCAATCAGTGCGCCAGGCACCACATCGATGCGGTCCAAGTGCGCGTACATCGACTGCAGCAGCCTGCCGTCGGCTGCGCGGTGAGCCAGAATCACGATATTGCCCCATCCCGGTGCCGGATCGGCCGCGTACACGACCAAGCCGTCGGCCGTGGCACGCACCGGATCCCCCAAATCGGTATCCATCCCGCCAATGCCATTGAGGTCATCGCCGAGGTGGCGGCCGCCGCGGCCATCATTCATGTCCCAAAACGCCTGGGCATTGTAGGTGAGGCCGCCATGGTCGGTGCCCATCGGCGGATCAAACCGCCCCGCCCGGGGAATTTGCGCCCGTTGCCAAGCCGATAAAAAAGCGAAGCGCTCGTCCACCTCGCCGCTGGCCGGCATCGCCAACGGCGCATCGGATTCCTGCAAGCCCACCCACTCGCTTGGGGGAGCGGGGTGCTTGCCCGCCCGCCACAGCAGCCCCACGAGCAGTGCCGCCACTGCCGCGAGCGACACAAACAATGCCAATCCAGAAGCGGTTTTTCGCACGCCCCAGCATCCGGCACCCGCGCCTGCGAATCAAGCGGAAACCCAGCGAGTCGAGCAAACTCGGGGCACTCCCGCGCTGGCCAAACGCCCGCCGATCGGTTATTGCTTGGACGCGATGTCCGACTTATCCGATTCCCTGCCCGCCTGGTCCCGCGATGTGATTGCCCGCTATGAAAGCGGCGCGTCCGGCCAATTCATCCTGCACGGCAACATCGCCGACCGGATGTTGTTGCCCGCGCCAGCCAATCCGAAACTCGGCAGCCTCATCGATTTTCTGGCCGAGGTGTTGTTGCCGCGATTTGAAATCGTCCTGAGCTACGATCCGGGCCACGGCTTGCGGGTCGAGCGGGGCCGCGAGCGCTTCGCCGAGTGGCCGGCCGCCAAGGGCCTGCCGGAACTGCCCACCCAGGCACTGCCCGCCGCCCGCCTGATCTCGCATTTCCTGCAATATGTGCGCAACCTCCGCGCCGTCGGTGCCCAAGCCCCGACCGTGGCGGTGATCCTGCGCGACGCCCAACTCTACCTACCCGCGCTGCCGCAAACCCTGGTGCCCGACCTCTCCGCCCTCGCCTCCGTCGTCCGCTCGTGGGCCACCGATACCACCCTCACCGGCCAGGGGCAGGCGGTTTTCCTGCTCTGCGACCGGCTTTTCAACGTCCATCCGCTCGTCGCCCAAAACCCGCGCGCCAGCACGCTGGAAATCCCCCTGCCCTCCTGCACCGAACTTGCCGCCGCAATGCGCTGCCTGGCCACCGAGTGCCCCACCGCGCTGGGCCCGTGGCAGGGCGATTTCACCAAACCCGCCGCCCGCCTCGCCGGCACCTCGATCGCCGCCTTGGAAACATTCCTCAAACTCCGCGAACACGCCAGCCAACCGCTCGAGGCCGCCCACCTCGGCGAATTGCGCAAATCCCTCGTCGAACGTGATTCCGAGGGCCTCATCGAGTTCATCGAGCCTAACAAATCGCTTGCTGACGTGCTCGGCCTCGACGGCGTCAAAGCCTGGCTGCGGCAAGACCTCGCGCTGTGGCAACAGGACGACCTCGGCGCGCTGCCCATGGGCTACCTGTTCTGCGGCCCGGTGGGCACTGGCAAAACCTACCTCGCCGAGTGCCTCGCGGGCGAAGCCGGCGTGCCGGTGGTCACCTTGAAAAACTTCCGCGACCGCTGGGTCGGTGCCACCGAAGCCAACCTCGAAAAAATCTTTGCGCTGCTCCACGCATTGGGCCGCGCCATCGTCTTCATCGACGAAGCCGACCAGGCGCTGGGCCGCCGCGACAGCGGCAGCGGCGATTCCGGGGTGTCCTCGCGCGTCTATTCGATGCTCGCGGCGGAAATGTCCGACCCCACCAACCGCGGTCGCATCCTGTGGGTGCTCGCCTCGTCACGACCCGATCTCATCGAGGTGGACCTCAAGCGCCCGGGCCGCATCGACGTGAAAATCCCGATTTTTCCCGCGGCGACGCCGGAGGAAGGCTACAGCTTGCTTAGCGCCCTCTGCCAACGCCGCAAAACCCCGATCCCGGCGGAGGAAAAACCCGGCTTATTGCCGCTCATCCCACCCTGGCTCACGCCGGGAGCCGCCGAAGCCATCGCCGTCAAAACCTACCGCCTCACCCGTACCCAAGCCCTCCCGCCAGCCGCCGCCCTCCGCGCTTGCCTCGTTGGATACCGCCCGCCCGTCGACCCCGCCATCATCCGCCTGCAGATGAATCTCGCCGCCGCCGAGGCCACCGACGCCGCCTTTATCGCTCCGGAAGTGCGCAATTTCCTCGAATCCGACCCGAAATCGGCCCGCATATGAACTTTTCAAGTCATTGCAAACAAACGCATTCCGACAACAATCGAAGTTTTTTCACTAACATCCGGTTTTTAGGATTGCCCACCCCCCTCCTGTTAGTTTAGAACAAGTCGACGTCTGAAAAACGCAGCCGACCTAATTTTCTCCCCTAATCATGATTTCCCGACGCCTCCCCCTCGCGCTTGCAGCGCTTTCCACCCTCCTACTTGCCAGTTGTGGCAATTCAGGTATCGCCGTTCTCCCCAAGTCGTCCATTCGGGCGGGTGGCGGTTTCGGCAGCTTCTTCGCCCGGGCGGAAAGTTTCCCCACCGCTGCTCCATCCGCCAAATCCGTGGCGGAGGCCGCTTCCAAGCCGAAAGACCGCCACAACATGCCGGTGTACGCGTTTGCCGACCGCACCCGCGTCATCCGCACCACCGCCTACACCGATAGCGAGTCTGACCACCTCATCTACGGCAACAGCAATGCCACCGGCACCCCGCTGCGCTACACCAACCGCGTCCGCAGTGCCGCCGCTGACTGGTCGTTCTACCCGGTGGGCACCGTCTTCCGCATCTCCGGCCTGCCGTATCTCTACGTGGTCGACGACTACGGCTCGGCCCTCGCCGGCAATGCCACGGTGGACATTTACGAACCCTCCAAGGACCTCATGAACGTCTGGGGCAGCCGCCAGGTCGAAATGACCGTGGTGCAATGGGGATCGTTCAACCGCAGCGCGGAAATCCTCAGCCAGCGCACCAGCTACGGCCATTGCCGCGCCATGCTCGCCAACATCGTCCGCCAGCGCCCGGATCTGGGACACACCGCCAAGCTCTGAGCCGGTCCCCCCTTACCGCTGGCGCAGACGCAGCACATGGCCAGTTAAAGCCAGCACCTCCGCATCGCTGAGCACCTCGTGGCCGGGCATATCGGTGCCCGGCAGGCCGAATTTAACCACCCGCGCGACGCGCAATTCCAGCGAGTCAGTGCCCGCCGTCCACAAAAATGGTCCGTCCGCCAGATTGGCGGGCCGCTTTGTGAGGCCGCCGGCCAAGGCCCCGTCGCCCAGCCCGTCCGCGCCGTGACACGCCGTGCACAAGCGCACAAACATGCGCGCTCCGTCGGTGCCTGGTGCGACACCCGCAGCCTTGTTAGGAATCCATTCACCCGCCCTGCCGGGGCTGGTGTTGACCCAGCCCGCAGCGGTGCCTTGGAGGTAGGCGATGAGGTCCTCGCCGCGCGCGTCGGCAAACAGCGGCCCATAGGCTGGCATCGACGATCCCGGGACGAGTTGTTGCGGGTTGATGAAATGCGCCCGCAGCCAGGCCGCCGAGCGCCGCGCACCGACGGTGGCCAAATCGGGCCCTTGCCGGCGGTTGCCGATGAGCACCGGAGCGCCCGCCCTGGCAACATCGAGCGCCCGCGCCGACCCCCACGCCGCCTCATCCATCGAGCCCGGCCGCACGTATTGAGAATGGCAGTGGATGCATCCCTCCGCCAAATAGACCTGGCGCCCCCGCGCCGCCGCGCTTGGTGGCACCGGCTTACCGCGATCCGCCAGCGCGCCAAGTCCGACAACCGTCCCCACGAGCGCGACCGCCACCGCCGCACGCCGGTTTCCATGGTTGGAAAAAAGCGCCACGCCGATGACCACCACTCCGGCACCAACGACGAATGCCACAGGGACGCAGTTCAATGACTGGGCCATGCCGATGCCATTGGCCGAGGCAAACCAACCGGCCACCGCAAACAACAAGGCCGCGCGCCAGGCCGCCGGGCGCACCCCATCCGCCCCGCTATACCAACCCGGCCAAGCCACCAACGCCGTGGCATACAACGAAACGCCCGCCGGATACCACCAACCCACCAAACCGCGGGTGGCTGCGGCATTGACCGCCAACGCAGCCAGCGCCAACACACCCCACGCCACCACCGGGACCAATCTCGCACCCGCTCGTGCCAGCCACCAACCCGCCCCCACCGCCACCCCGAAATGGACAGCGGCGTTGCGCCACAGCAACCCGTCGCCCCAAGTGCCGGCCTTGAAATCGGCCACATGCTGGATGATGAAAAATGCGGCCGAATCGAGCCAGACCAGAGCCGCGAACACGCCCAGCGCCCCCCACCACGGAAACACCGCTACCCGCCCGTCGGCCCGCCACTCCACGCCTCGCGGCACCGCCAACACACCCACCCCGGCAAATCCCACCGCCACCCACGCCTGCCCCACCGGCGATTGCGTGAACACCCACGGCACATTGCACCCCCCATAACCCAGCCCGGTGCCCAAACCCACCCAAGCCACCCCGCACCAACCCGGCAACAACGCCGCCAAACTCACCGTCGCCACCCCCAGCGCCCCGCCCGTGGCCACCGCCACCCCCAAGCCTCCCGCCAATCCGCCCACCCATGGCGCCAACGCAGCACTCACCCCGGCCACCCCAAGCGCGACCCTAACAAGCACCGGGGTCGCCCCGCGCCACGCCGCCACAAATCCACCCACCACTCCCGCAGCCGCCATCGCCCCGAGCACCACCCGCTCCGCCGCGGCATCCACTCCGCCGGCCCGCAGCAGTTCGACAAAGGCAAACTGCGCGAAAATCAAAAAATGTCCATACACCGCCGCGATCACCACTGCCGCCCGCAGCGCGCTGCGATTCATCGCCGCGCCTCCTCCCACCACCCCGCACGAATCACCGCCACCTGCACTACCGCCACCCCCAGGTCGGTTAGAGCCACTGTCACCCACGCCGGCGCCAGTGCTCCGGAGGCGATCCGCGCGAGCACAAACACCCCCACCACCGTGCGCAGCAACGCCGTGACCTGCCACACCGCCTTGCCCCGCCGCCGCTCACCCAACGCCATGGCATAACTCAGGCCCACCCCGCCCACAAACGCCCCGATCCAACTCAAGAACCCCAGCGCGTCGGCCGAGGGCAGCGCGATGCCCATGCTTTGCAACGCCAGCGCCGGTGCCACCACCAGCAACACACCCGTTAGAGCATCCATCGAACCCACTCCCACACTCCAGAACACGACAAATTTCCGCTTGTTCATGATTTTCTCCAATGGTTGATCCAAGTGATTGACGCACCCAGCATGAGTGCTCCGCAAGTTGCGCGCAAATGGAATCCAGCAGTCCGCCACACCGGATTGAGCTCCATCCAGGAAAATCCCCCGCCCTCGCGCCACCCCATCGCCGCCAGCACCCCGATCATGACCAGCACCGCCCCATGCCACAGCGCCACCGAGCGCCCCCCCCCGAGCGGGCGACCCGTCACCGCCACCAATACCAACGCGCAAAACGAGGTGGTGAAGCCCGCCATCGCCAGATGCGAGTGGCCAACCAACGCTTGCGTGAATTTCACCCTGTCCAACAAAAAAGGCAGGTACATCGTCACCCCGCTCAGCACCAGCATCCCCCACCAACCAAACACCGCGATCCGCCACACCCGGGTTCCCTCCGGCCAGGCAAACCCGGCCCAATCCCACGGCAGCAAAACCGCCCACGGCAGCAGCAGCGCCATCGCCCCGATCTGATGAAACTGCCAGTGCGTGCCGCCGATCCATTCCGCCGCGCCAAAGATCATCCAGCAATTCGCCAGATACGTCCACACCCACCAACCGGCCCGGCCCTCACCCGTCGCCGCTCCTGCCCGCGGCAACAGCATCATCACGGTCACCACCACCAGCGTCGACCCTAACAAACTTGCCCCGCTCGGCCCGCCGGTCGTCACGTCCACCGGCGGATAGGCCGCCGGCGAGGCGACGCTGACCATGGCCGCAGGCACGGCAGCCAGAACCCACAACCCGAGCGCCGCCAACGCCCGCCGCCGCGCACTCCAGCCCGCGGCGCGCTCGCGCCACGCCACCGCCAGCACCGACCACAGCACGAGCATGGCGGCCACCAAGCCCCACAAGGTGCCGCCCTGCCAATCGAGAAAAATCTTGCCGGAGGTGTGGCCATTGAGCCAGTGCAGCACGCCGAGGGCGAGCGCCGCGCTCCATGCCCACACTGCGGCCGGGGCCCAGGCCGCAGCCTTGCTACGATCCACCTCGTAGATGTGCAACAGCCAGGCCACCAGCGGCAATGCCGTCCAGCCATAGAGTTGGATATTCAAATGCACCGGCACCCAGCGGCCGTACGTCCACTCGCCCGCCTGCAAACCCGGTGCCACCAGCAACAGCGCCAACCACAATCCAACGCCATTGCCAAGCCCCAGCCACCCCAGCGCGTGCCGCGCCGCCAGCATCACGCCGTCCCCTGCCGGCTTGAAAGCGCCCTCATCCATCAGTGGCTTTCCCCTTCAATGGTGCCGTCGCGCATCCGCAACCGGCGGTCACAGCGCCCGGCCAATTCCAGATCGTGGGTGGCCATGATCATGGTGCGGCCGCGCGAGCGCACCAGTTCCAACAGCAACTCAAACACTTTCTCGCGGTTGCGCTCATCCAACGCCCCGGTCGGCTCGTCACACAACAGCAACTCCGGATCGTTCATCAGCGAACGCACCAAGGCACCGCGCTGGCGCTCGCCACCGGAGAGCTCGCGCACCCGCTGGCCGAGCCGATGCGCCACCCCGGTGGCCTCCGCCAGTTCGTGCAAGCGCTCCAACCCCTGCTGCCTGCGGGCACCCGCGGCAATCACCGGCACCAGACAATTCTCCGACAGCGTCAGGTCCGGTATCAAATGGTGCAACTGGAAAACATATCCGATGTGATGCCGCAACAAATCCACTCGCGTCGATTCCTCCACCACATCGCGTCCCGCCACCCGCACCGCCCCCCGGTCCACTTCCTCCAATCCCGAAATCACGTTGAGCAGGGTGCTCTTCCCGCAGCCCGACGTCCCGCACAGGGCCACCACCTCGCCTTGCGCCACCTCCAGGCTCACCCCCTTGAGCACTTCAATGCGCCCACCATCAAAACTCTTCCACACGTCCTTCACTAACACCTGCATCATCATATGGTTGGAAAAGTTTTTCACTCGAAACGCAACGCCTGCGCCGGATTGAGCCGCGCGGCATACCACGCCGGATACATCGCACCCAGCAGCGCGGTGAGCGCCGACAAGCCGGTGGCACTCGCCACCTCCTCCCAGCCGAGGCTCGGCTCGATGTACCCCTGCAATTGCGGGATGGCCCGCAAGCCCAGCAGCACGAGCCAGCTCAGCATGCAGCCCGACACGGTGCCGATGGCGCAAATCAACAGGCTTTCGCCGAAAATCATCCGCGCCACCTGGCCGCGGGAAAACCCGCAGACCCGAGCGATGGCCAACTCCTTGATCCGACCAAACACCGACAGAATCATCGTGTTGGTGACACTCAAGCCACCTAGCAAAAACGCGCAGCCGCCCACCACCCAGGCGGTCACCTTGATGATTTGGAACTGGGAATAGCTGCGGCTGAACTCGTCGTTGTCCATCGCGGAAAAGCGTTCGCGATTGTTGGCAATCCAATCCCGCACCTCGCCCAGGCGATGCCCGTCGGCAATGGCCACGGTGATGACCGAGCACAGGCCGTCCTTGTGAAACGCCTTCTGGCACGTCGGCAGCGGCATGAGCACCCCGCCATTCTCAAACCCGTTCTCCATCCGCACCACCCCCGCCACGGTGTAGCTCCCCTGCCCCAGCGTGATGGTGCCGCCCGCCTTGGCGTTGAGAAAGCCCGCCGCCCGCTCACCTAACACAACAGCATCGTCCTTGAACCCCGCCACACTGCCTTGCAGCCACTTGCCGCGGCGCAAGCGCCCGTCGCTGGACTGGATGCCGAAGCAGGTGATGATCGAGCGGCCCGGCGAGGCGATCACCGCAAACAGCACCGGCTGGGCGGTCTTCACGCAGGGCTGCGCTGCCAACTCCGCCGCCAAAGTCACCGGCACATTGCTGAAAAACAAATCCGACACGTTTTTCTCAAACACCACCATCTGCGAATCATTGCGCAGGATCTGTTCGAACATCTTCACCGCTCCGCCTAGCAACCCCACCACGCTCAGCATCGTCGCCACCCCCAGCGCAATGCCCGTCGCACCGATGGCGGTGCGCACCCGGTGCCGCCGCAGGTTCGTTAGTATCATCCGCCATAAACTCATATCAGTGATCGGTTATTGGTTTGATTATTTCACCCTGCCACCGGCACCCGGGCCAAGGAGCCTTGCGGCAGAGGCACCCGCAACAGGTCCAACATGCCCCAGCGCTCGGGAGGTCCGGGCAAGGCGGCCACCACGCGGTCACCCATTTCCTGCAAGCGTTGGAAGCGCCGCAGTGTGGCATCGACCCCCTCGGCCGCCACCAGGTTCGGGCGGCCCAATTCCGCGTCGCGGCCGCCGGTCTTGCCATGGCTCAAATCGCTCATATGGACATCTTTCAAATCGTCGGCGGTCTGATAGGCGAGGCCGCGCAACAAGGCGAGGCGATCGAGCAAGCGGATCTCGCGGGCGTTGCCGCGGCCGATAATGGCGGGCAGCACCAGGGTGAGCCGCAACAATTCACCGGTCTTACGGGCGGCCACTTCACTCACTTCCGACGCACTCTGCTCGGCGCGCCAGCCGCGCAAGTCATATGCCTGGCCACCGATGACCCCGCCAATGCCCAGGCGCGCATCCACCCACTGGCCGGCGAGTTCCTGGCGCCGGGCATCGGCGTCGCGCTGAGACTGCCACAACATGGCATAGCCGCGATTGATCAGGGCCAGTGCGGCGAGCATGGCGGTGGCCTCGCCGTGGACCACATGCACACACGCCGCGCCGCGGCGCGTGCGAGCGTCATCCATTGCCGGCAGATCATCAAACACGAGCGAGGCGGTGTGCAGATACTCGATCCCGCAGGCCAGAGCCCGCGCCGCCGCTTCGGTCATGCCCATTTCGCAGGCCACCAGATAGGAGGTGGTCGCGCGCAACATCGAACCCGGCCGCGCCAGCACATCGCCCAAGGCCGCTGCCAGGCGCGGTTCCATTTGCCCGGCGCGCCCCAGGCCGGCGGCGAAATATTCCTCCAGCATGGCCCTTGCGCAATCCGCACGCCGCCGCCACCAAAGATCCGGAGTCATGGATTATGAGTTAGCGAATTCACTTCACTTTACCGACCAATTGGAAGTTGACCACCAGCTTCGGATCCACCGTCATCACCAGCATCGCGCGCACCAACGGCAGCCCGAAGTCCTTGTAGTCCAGTTCGGCACTGCCACTGGCTGTCACCCACTCGCCGTCTTTCTTGACTGTGAATGGAAAATAGACCGTCTTGGCAACCCCATGGATCGTTAGAGTGCCCGCCGCGTGATCAACCCCGGCCTTGTCCGTCCAAAATTTGATGAACTTGAAACTGCCCTTGGGAGCGTCGCCGCCCAGCCACTTGAGCATCTCCGCATCCCGGCCGTCGTCCGCGGTCTTCAAATCGCTGAATTTCCAGGTCAATTCGAGCGCCTCGGGTTTGAGTTTAGCCGACTCCCCGCTGGCCTTGACCGTGTAGTCCTTGAGAACGCCGCTGAAGGCATGCCCGGTGGCTTTGGCCTCGACCTGGATCTTGCTGCGGGTCTTGTCCACCTCCAGGGTGGCTGCGGATACGGGAATGATCATGCACAAAAGTGTGCCAGCCAGCGCGGCTAGGTTCGTAGGAATTTTCATGGTGTCGGGATGCTGTCACCTATTAAGCTCCCCACGGCAATGAAATTGTTCCGCATTTTATCTGGCAACATCGTTACAATAAATTTGCAATAAACCTTCCAGTAGTGGTTTGCGGCAGCCAAATGCGTGCTTGGCATCGTGCCGCCATCGGGTATGATGTCCGATAGTCATGGACTCGCCGTCAGCTCAACCTGTGCCACAGGACCCGCCGCAGCAACGCCGCAGCGCACCGCAGCGGCGCGTGGCCATCACCGCGGCATGCCTGGGCCTGGTGGTGGTGGTGGCCGTGGTCGACTACCTCACCGGAGTGGATCTTTCCGTGTCCTTGCTCTACCTCGTGCCGGTCTGCTGGTGCAGCTGGTCGGCGGGGCGCCGCGCCGGGGTGCTGGTGGCCGCCGCCAGTGCCGAAGCCTGGCTCACCGCAGTGCTTTTGGATGGAGCACCGATCCAGCATCCGTGGGTGCTGGTTTGCAACACACTGACGCTCGGCGGCATTTTCACGCTGGTCGCCACGCTGATGGCGACCCTCCAGGGCACCCAGGCGGTCCTTGAAGCCAAGGTGGTCACACGCACCGCCAAACTCGGCCGCGAGGTGGCCGAGCGCCGCTGGGCCGAGGCCCAACTTCGGCAGGCCCACGCCGAATTACAGCGCACCCAGATGCAACTCATCGAGGCGGCCAAAATGGAAGCGGTCGGCCGCCTGGCCGCCGGGGTCGCCCATGAGGTGAAAAACCCGCTGATGACCCTCGGCATGGGCACCGACTATTTTCTGCAGCGGCGGGCGTCCAGCAGCGACGAGGCGACCCTGCTCCAGGACATGAAGGATGCCGTCCACCGCGCCACCGGCATCATCGACCTGATGCTGGATTTCTCCAAACCGCGCCCGCTCCGATTGGCACCCGAAGACCTCAACGCCATCGCCGAGAGCGCCCTCGGCCTGTTGCGGCTGCAATTACTCAAACAACACATCGAGGTGCGGCGCCTGCTGGATCCAGCCCTGCCACAGCTGCCGCTGGACCGCACCCGCATCGAACACGTCCTGGTCAACCTGTTCACCAACGCCGTCCAAGCCATGCCCGAGGGCGGCACCCTCACCGTGCGCAGCGCGTTCCAGCAGGCGGCCGGCACGGACGACAGCCCTGCGGTGATCCTGGAAGTGGAGGACAGCGGCCCCGGCATCCCACACGAGCACCTGCCCAAGGTGTTCGAGCCATTCTACACCACCAAGCCCCCCGGCCAAGGCACCGGCCTGGGCCTCGCCATCGTCCACCGCATCCTGCAAATCCACGGCGGCAGCATCGCCTTGGGCAACCGCCCCGACGGCGGAGCGCGCGCCACCCTCACCTTCAACCTCCACCCCCAACCGCCACCCCCATGAAACGCATCCTTATCATCGACGACGAAGCCAGCATCACCCGCAGCGTCAAACTCAACCTCGAGGCGCTCGGCGCGTACGAGGTCTATCAGGAAAACGACCCCCGCACCGCCGTCCACACCGCACGTGAGGTCCGACCCGACCTGATCTTATTGGATGTGATGATGCCCGATCTCGACGGCGGCGAAGTGGCCGCCGAGTTGCAGAAAACGCCGGGCTTGCAGCATGTCCCGATCATTTTTCTAACAGCCATCGTGTCCAATGAGGAAACCCAGGGGCGCGAGGCGAGCATCGGCGGCCATGACTTCCTGGCCAAGCCGGTGGACTTGGACGTGCTCGTTAACACCATCGAGTCGCACTTGGAAGACTGAGTCAAGAACCGGCTGTCCCGCTAGACCTCGGCGGTGGCGGGTTGGGAATCGGGCTGGACCGAGCTGAACTGGAGTTCCTCGGTATCGGGCTTGCGGGTGATGCTCACGAGGGAACCGGGCTTCACGTCTCCGCGGAGGACGGCCTCGGCGAGGGGGTCCTCGAGGAAGCGCTCGACGGCACGGCGCATCGGGCGGGCGCCGTAGGCAGGATCAAAGCCCTTGGAAGCCAGCAGGGAGCGGGCGTCATCGCTGAGGACGAAGGCGATGTCCTTTTCGCGGAGGCGCTTGAGGAGCTTTTCGACTTCGAGATCGACGATTTTGTTGAGGTCGTCCTTTTCGAGCATGTGGAACACCACAATGTCATCGAGACGGTTGAGAAACTCAGGTTTGAAGTAGCGTTTCGATTCTTCGAGGATTTTGTCCTTCATTCCCTCGTGGTCCGCCAGATCCTGGGCCATCGCGCCAAAGCCGAGAGTGGTTTGGCGTTTGATATCGGAGGCCCCGATATTGGAGGTCATGATGATGATGGTGTTGCGGAAGTCGATTTTGCGGCCCAACGAATCGGTGACGGTGCCTTCCTCAAGGATTTGCAGCAGCAGGTTCATGACGTCCGGATGAGCCTTTTCGACTTCATCGAAGAGAACCACCGAGTACGGGCGGCGCCTGACGGCTTCCGAGAGTTGACCGCCCTCCTCATGGCCGATGTAGCCAGGCGGCGACCCGATGAGACGGCTGGAGGTGAATTTCTCCATGTACTCGGACATGTCGATCTGGATGAGGGCGTCCGCATCGCCGAACATGAACTCGGCGAGATGGCGGGCCAGGTAGGTCTTGCCAACGCCGGTGGGGCCGAGGAAGAGGAACGAGCCGATGGGACGGCGCGGATCCTTGAGGTCGGCGCGCGAGCGGCGCAGGGCTTTGGAAATGGTGATGACCGCCTCGTTCTGACCGATGACGCGACTCTTGAGTTCGTCTTCCATCTTGAGGAGCTTTTCGGTTTCCTTTTCCTCCATGCGGCGCAGAGGCACACCGGTCCATTTGGAAACCACGGCCATGATATCATCGTCGGTGACGGTGACGATGGTTTCCTCCGAGGAGGCGCGCCAGTGTTTGAGGGTTTCCTCGAGTTCCTTTTTGGTGTGCTTCTCCGCATCGCGAAGGGAGGCTGCCTTTTCAAAGTTCTGTTCGGCAATCGCCGCTACCTTGTCGCGGTTGATCTGGGCGATTTTCGCCTCAAAGTCCTTGATGACCGGCGGCCGGGTCAGCGTGCCGATGCGGGCGCGGGCCCCGGCCTCATCGAGCACGTCGATAGCCTTGTCGGGCAGGAAACGGGCTGTTAGATAGCGTGAGGTGAGCCTGACGGCCGCCTCGATGGCCGCGGGGGTGAATTTGGCCTTGTGATGGCTTTCATACTTATCCTGGAGGCCTTGGAGGATTTTGATGGCGTCACTGACCGAGGGTTCCTCGACCTTGACTTGTTGGAAGCGGCGCTCGAGGGCGGCGTCCTTTTCGATGTACTTGCGGAATTCGTTGAGGGTGGTGGCGCCGATGCACTGGAGCTCGGCGCGGCTGAGGGCCGGTTTGATGATATTGGAAGCATCCATGGTGCCTTCGGCGGATCCGGCACCGACGATGGTGTGGAGTTCGTCGATGAAGAGGATGATGTTCTTGGCCTTGCGGATTTCATCCATCACCGCCTTGATGCGTTCTTCAAACTGGCCGCGGTACTTGGTGCCGGCGACCATCAGAGCGAGGTCAAGAGTGATGACCTTGCGGTCGCGCAACAGTTCGGGCACATTGCCGTTGGCAATTTCCTGAGCCAGGCCTTCGACGATGGCGGTCTTGCCGACGCCGGCCTCGCCGATGAGCACGGGGTTGTTCTTGGTGCGGCGGCAGAGGATTTGGATGACCCGCTCGATCTCACTCTCGCGGCCAATCACCGGGTCGAGCCCGCCTTCGCGGGCCACTTTGGTCAGATCGCGGCCAAACGCATTGATGGCCGGAGTCTTGGACTTGCCGGCTCCTTCCTGGCCTTGACCTTGGCCCTGGGGCTGGCCTTGCGGCTTGCCCTGGGCCTGCACATCAGCCTCCTCAAACGGGCCGTCGCCGTCTTCCAGATCATCGTCATCGTCGTCGTCATCGTCCTCGGCGTAGTCTTCGGGCGAGAAATTCGGGTCGATTTCGGCGAGGATTTCGTTGCGGGTGCGTTGGATATCCACATCGAGGCGGCGCAGGACGCGGGCGGCGATGCCCTCGCCTTCGCGCAGCAGGCCGAGCAGCAGATGCTCGGTGCCGACGTAGGAATGGTTGAGCGCCTTGGCTTCCTTGTTGGCAAAAGCCAACACCTTCTTGACGCGGGGGGTGTACGGGATGGTGCCGGTGGATTTCTGCGGCGGGCCGGAGCCGACTTCCTTTTCGACCTCCATGCGGACGGCTTCGAGCTCGAGACCCATGTGTTGGAGCACATTGACGGCGACGCCCTGGCCGAGCTTGATGAGGCCCAGCAGCAGATGCTCGGTGCCGATGTAGGCGTGGCTGAAGCGATCCGCCTCCTTACGAGCCAAGGCGAGGACTTGTTGGGCGCGTGGGGTGAAGTTATTCATGGTTCGTCAGGGGGATTGGCAGAGTCCGGGTCAGCGGGCGGGGCGTCAGCGGATGGAGTACTGTTATCCGAGGAATTGAGATATTGCAAGCGGTCGCGGACGATTTGCGCACGGATTGCATCGCGTTCCTCGGGCGAGAGCTTGCGCACGGCGTGGAGTTGCAGGTGGGCCGGCTGAATGTCCATCAACAAGGTGTCGCACAGGACGATGGTATCGGCGGGGAAAAGCCCGAGACTGCCGCCGAGCCGCAGCAACGACAGGTGGTTGAGGGCTTCCTTGGAATCGATGATGTGTGCATGCCGCAGAACGCCGTAGGCGCGGCCGATCTTGTCGGCGACCATTTCCGGATCATCCTCGAGGAGTTTTTCGCGGGCATTCTGCTCGTGTTGGGCCACCTGTCCGATCACCCGTTCGAGCCGCCGGATGATGGTTTCTTCGCTCTCACCGAGGCTCGACTGGTTGGAAATCTGATAGAGATGTCCCAGCGACTCGGTCCCTTCGCCGTAGAGGCCGCGCACCGCGAGGCCGATTTTGCCGACCGCCTGGAGCACTTGGCCGATCTGGTCACTCAACACCAATCCGGGCAGGTGCAACATCACCGAGGCCCGCAGCCCGGTGCCCAGATTGGTGGGGCAGGTGGTGAGGTAGCCGAGGCTCGGGTCGAAGGCAAATTCGAGGGTGGCTTCCAGCTCGGTGTCGAGGGCGGTGAGCGCCTCGTAGGCCGAGCTGAGCTGAAGGCCTGGGCGGATCGCCTGCATCCGCAGGTGGTCTTCCTCGTTGATCATGAAACTGAACGATTGGCGGCGCTCGATGACCACGGCCGAGCCTTCGCCCCGCGCGGCGTGTTCGCGGGACACCAGGTGGCGCTCCACCAGCACCTGTTTTTGGACGGACGAGAGGTCGCTGAGTTCCTGTGAAAATGCGTCTTTCATGACGGCGAGCGATTCGACGGACGGGCGCATGAGATCGAGCGCCGCAGTCCGCTGCTCGCGTTTGGCCCAACCGGGGAACGGATGGCGGCGCAAGTTGCGCGCCAAGCGGATCCGTGACGTCAACACCGCCCCGTGCTCGGCCTGCCCGCCAGCCATCCAATCGGCGGGATTTTTGATGAGAGTGGAAAAACGCATCATGACGGGAGGAGGGTGTGGATTTCGTCGCGGATGCCGGCGGCTTCCTCGTAATTTTCGGAGGCGACGGCTTGTTCGAGGCGTGAGCGCAGGTCTTGCAACCGCTGGTGTTTGAACTGCAGGGCCATGAGGCCTTCCGGCACCTTGCCGACGTGGCTGGCCCCCTTGTGCATACCGCGCAACATCGGGGAGATTTCATCGCGAAACGCCGTGTAGCACTCGGCGCAGCCGAAGCGCCTCACCCGCCGCAAGTCCTCCAACGTGAAGCCGCAAGCCGGGCAGGTCTTGGTGCCGCCGGGCGTGCCAGCCGCTTGGCCGCCGCTGAGCCCGCCCAACTCGCCGGTGATCCCGCCGAGCAGCAAATCCGCCAGTGAGAAACCGGTCGGATCGGTCACCCCGCGCTCTTTGGCGCAGGTTTCGCACAGGCTGACCTTCTTCATCTGCCCTTCGACGAGCTGGGTGAGGAAGACGCTCGCTTTGGTGTCGCAAAAGTCACATTTCATGTCCGTAAATAGCTGGAAACGCGCGCCGCTGGATGCGAAGAAAAGCTGACTGACGGGGGGATTTCCCGCTCAGACGCAAGGCGTGCCGGTGGTGTGGGTGAGTTGTTTGAAGGCCTCGATAAAGCCGCGGGTCAGGGGGCCGGGTTTGCCACTGCCGATGGTCCGGCGGTCGAGCGAAACCACCGGGATGACCTCGGCTGCGGAGCCGGTCAGGAAGCATTCGTCGGCAATGAAAATATCGTAGCGGGTCATCGAGCGCTCGTGGAACGGGATGCCGAGGGTGACTGCCAACTCCAGGATGACGCCGCGGGTGATGCCGTTGAGAGCGCCGTCACTGATGAGTGGCGTGATCAGGACGCCGTCCTTGATGATGAACAGGTTGTCGCCGGTGCACTCGGCGACGTAGCCCTGCTCGTTGAGCATGATGGCTTCCAGCGCGTTGGCCTGGATCGCCTCGACCTTGGCCATGATGTTGTTGAGGTAATTGAGGCTCTTGACCTGCGGCATCAGCGCGCCGGGGGCCAAGCGGCGGGTGGCGCAGGTGATCAGGGCCAGGCCGTTGACGTAATGTTCTTCCGGATAGAGCTTGATGGTCGAAACAATGATGAACATCGACGGAGTCGGGCACAGGTACGGATTGAGGCCCAACTCGCCACAACCGCGGGTGACCACGAGGCGGATGTAGCCGTCGGTCAGACCGTTGGCCGCCACCGTCTCGCAAGTGAAGCGGCAGATGTCCTCCTGGCTCCAAGGCGGGTTGAGCACGATCGCGCGGGCCGACTCAAACAAGCGCCGGATGTGCGCCTCAAGGCGGAAAATGCGGCCGTTGTAAAACCGCATCCCCTCAAAAACCCCGTCGCCATAGAGCAGGCCGTGATCGAAGACCGAGATCTTCGCTGCCGATTCATCCACCAATTTGCCGTCGAGCCAGATTTTCATGAGTGCGTGTGGCGCAAGCCTAGGCGGCCACCCGCCCGTGGCAAGCGGGAGATTGAAAAATCATGCATTTTGCCAATCTGCGGGGCTCTGGGGGCTGAGGCCTCGCCAGGACTTCATTCCACTTTCACCCGACCGACTTCATAACGTCCGTCTTTTTCAGGCGCGTCGATCGCGAGGCGGAACCAGGGATTGCGGGCACCTGGCTCCACCAATGCCAACGCCAGGGTATAATCGCCCGCTTTGAGGGTGGAGGGCAGCGCCGGCGATTCGGTTAGATCGAAGGTTCCGGGAAGCCATCCGCGGGGATCGGCCTTGGCATCGGCGGTGAAAACCGGGTTTCCGGTGGCATCGAGGAGGAAAAACCGGAGACGGAATGGACGCTGAAGCCTGCCGACGCCCACGTTGGACCACCTCATGTGGAGATTCAGCGTGGCGCCGGCCTTGATGGACTTCTGAATTGCGATTTCCCGCAGCACAAATCGCGCCCCTGCCAAGCGGGCAAGCTTTTCCAACTGTGGCATTGCCTCGGGCGGCACCCGTCCAATGTTGTCATTGATGAGATTGACGTGGTTGTTGAGCATGAAATTCACCGCCGCATCAAAGGACCAATTTTGTGACTGGAGGTAGTCAAAATTGCCGAACCATTCAAAGACCACCGGGGCGCGCTTCCACATATCCGCCATGCCCTCAACCGCGGAATACTTTTTAGAGCCGATCCAGTTTTGTTCATGCCACGGCGACCCGACGCCATCCCGGCGCAACCCGCAGCCATGGGCCAGCGCATAATTCAGCACCTCGGCATCGTCGGACATGAAAACGAGCGGCGTGGTCCTGAACGCCTTCTGATAGAGATCGACAATCTGTTTGCGCAGCTCCACCGGCGCGGGATGCGTCGTGTGCCACTCGCCCCAGATGCCGTAGGAGCCGATGTCGAGAAACTCCAACTCCGGTCGGCCGTCGTAACGTGCACCCAGCGCCTTGAGAAACGCGCCGTGTTTTTCCAGATAGAGAGGATCCGCATAGTCCGGCTCGATGCGTGGGATGCGCTTGCCACCGCTGGTCGGATCATCGCCGCCGCTGAGGTAATCGTGGCTCTTGCAACCGGCGTCGAAGAGCCACTTGGGCGAGGTGTAGTAGCCGCTGCTGTGGGCATTGGCCGTCATCACACGCATCGCCACTGTGGCCCCGCGGGGTTTCCATGCGTCCATCACCTCGTCGATGACTTTCCAGTTGTAGCGGCCTTGCTCGGGTTCGGCATCGGCCCAGTCGAATCGGATATAGACAACCGAGCAGGGCAGGCGCGGCTCGTTCCAGGGCGCGCGTTGCTGGCTCATCCACCCCTGGCCCGGATTGGCAAAAAGCGTGTCCACTTCACGGAAGCATGTCGAAACAGGATCCGCCTCCGCCGCGTCCAGCGCGGACGAGAAGACAAGCAGCTGGGCCAACCCGAGGACAGCGATTCTGATTTGCATAAGTGCGTGTGGCGCATGCCTGGCCCGCCAGCCACCGTCATTCCAGCAGCGCGACGTTGGTGCTGCGCTCTTCGATTTCGGCGCGCAGGCAGGCGTGAAGCTGCGGGTTGTGCAGGGCGAGGATGCCGAGGGCGGCGAGGACCGCGTTGGTCGGGTTGAGGACGGTCATCACCGGCACCTTGCTCGGCGCACGCAGTGACGACCAGACATCGTCCGGGAAGGATTCATAATTGGCCGCCAGGGTGATGACCGGCACACTGGTGGCGGCCGCCAGCGTCGGCCCCGCCCCGTTGGACATGCCGATGCAGGCAATGACCACGCAATCGGGCACCTCCTGAGTGAGCCGCGCCAGATCCAACACCGACCGGACCGGCTCCTTGTGGACCGAACAAATATTCACGACGCACTCTATCAACCCCTCCGAGAGGCGGGCAATGGCCTCCACCAGCGGCTCGAGATCGTCCTTGGGCGAACCCGCCCACAGAATCACCCGCTGGCGCGGCAGCGCAAAGTTGGCGGTGATGCGCTCGACAAGCTGATAACTCCTAACAACATCCGACAAGTCGCCGCCATCCCGATAGATTTGTTTATCGATGTAGGCGCCGTCCTCCAGCACGCGCCAGGAATCGTTGTCGATGACGTCGGCCAACAGCAGGTTGCCGGCGGGGTCGACGCCGAATTCCACCTTCATATCGACGAGCTTGCGGCCCTGGAGTTGCCAGGCTTTTTCGAGCACGAGGAAGGTTTGGCGGGCACGGCGGCGCATTTCCCCGAACCACGCGCTTTCGCCGGGATGGGTGAACACCTCGCTATCGGCCAGCACCAAAAACGGCTGTTGGGTGGCAAACGGCTTGGCGGGGTGGAACAAACTGATGGTGGCCGCCGCCTCGTCCCAAATCATGTAGGGATCATCGCAGGTGAGTTCGTGCTCGAGCCAGCGGCGGTCCTTGGTCTTGAGGAAAAACTCGACGATGAGGCGCGAAAACAACTGGCCTTTGGCGAGATGCGGCGCCCGCTTGAGAAACGAACCGTGCGCCTCGCGCCGTGTCACCACTTCGTAGGGCAACATCTGGCAGGCGGGCGCGATGAACCAATCCGGCCCGCCTTGCGCCTCGAAGGCCACCGGGATTTGGCAGGCTTTCAGCAGGCGGAACACATTGCAGGCGGTCTGGGTGGCGATGCGGCCCTTGTCGGGAATGATGTCGTGCTTGGCACCGTCGCCGGCCGTGATGTCATCCTTGGCTAACAGGATCACGCGGCTTGGATCGTCCTTCTTTTCGATGATACGCTTGGTTTTCCCTTCGGAAAGAATGCGTCCAAGTTGCGGTGTCAGGTCGGAGTTCATGGCAGACGGCTAACTTGCCCGCCGTCCCCTGCGGCGTCAAGGCCGATGTCGCCGCGAAACCTCCGACCGCTAGGGCCGGCCCGGCGGGCCGCCACGCGGCGTGCGGTCCTTCGGCACATCCTTCTGCGGCACTCTAGGCACCACGGCTTCCTTGGCTGGCTCGGTGGGCGCGGCCTTGTCCGGGGCGGCTTCGATCTCGGGTGCCGGCCGCGGACGGGTCAACGCCGTCCAATCCACACTGCCGTGGTCGAGCCGATCAACCTCACTGGCGTAGACCGCGTCCTCGTTTTTGGGGTCGAGTTCGGCCGAGACCTGGAAGAAAATGCGCGAGAGCAAGAGGTTTTCCGGGCTGTCCTGCTTGGCGAGGAGCTGGCCGCGGGTCAGCAGCAGGCGGGCGAGCACCTGCGGGCTGTAGTCGCCCTTGGCCACCTCGGGCAGCATGCCCTTGCCAAGTTGGTAATTGAGGATGATGGCGCGTTTGTTGCGCGGCGACAGGTTCAGCGCCAGCGTCAGCAGGCGGCGGCCGAGTTCCAGCGACGCTGGTGCGGCCTGGGCTTGCACGATGCCCGTGGCGGCACAATTGGCCAGATTGGTGGCGTATTCCTGGCGTTCGGCATCGAGCATGCCCAAATCGCTGGTAAACGCGCTGGCTTGGATTTTCAAAGGAGCCCAAACAAACGTCTTGGGTGCATCCTCCGCGCGCACTGCCAGCATCGCAACCCAGAAAATCACCACGGCTTGCCAAATGCGAATCATCGCGCAGAGTAGCCCCTGACACACCCGCTTGGCAAGTGACAATTCCCGCAACCTCCAGCAACAAACAACAGCTCCGCGGCGAAATCCGCCAACTCTTGCGCGGAGCCCCCCGGGAGTCGGAGGGCGTCCGCGAGGCGCTGCGCCGCTGGCTGGCGGCGCGCCCTGCCTTGCGAACCGTGGCGCTGTTTGCGGCGCTGCCGGGAGAAATCGATTTACTGCCGCTGTTGGCATCCGCGCCCGACCGGCGCTGGCTGTTTCCCCGCGTCTGTGGCGAGGACTTGATATTCTGCCAGGTGCGCGACCCTGCCTGCGACTTGCAGCCCGGCAGCTTGGGGATTCGCGAACCCTCCCCTGCCCTGCCCGGCGTGCCGCTGTCCGAGATCGATGTCTTCCTGTGCCCGGGCCTGGCCTTCGATCCGCTCGGCGGCCGCCTCGGCCGCGGCCGCGGCTACTACGACCGCGCCCTCGCCGCCAGCCGCCCCGATGCCCTCAAACTCGGCATCTGCCACCCCTGTCAACTCGTCGCCGATACCTTCCCACAGGCCCACGACGTCATCATGGATGGGGTGATCTCAGGTGCAGACACCCCGACCACCGGGAAATTGACATGAACTCGCGAGCAACCTGGCGGCGTGGCGGCCCCGCCCCTGGGCTCCGCCGACCAGCGCCTTGAGGACGTTTCCCCCTTTGTGATCAAGCCACTGCCCGCGTCACGCGAAGCGATCGGGCCTGAGGAGGTGCAGGTCGAAGCCCGGCGCCTCCGCGTCGAGCAGGCGCGCGGCGATCGCGCCGGTCACCGGGGCGAGGCTCACGCCCATCATGGCATGGCCGGTCGCTATTAACAGATTGGCGACCGCTGCGCTGCGCCCCAGATAGGGCATGCCATCCGGTGAGCAGGGGCGCAAACCATGCCACGGTGCGAGCCCGTCGAAGTGGGCGCGCTTGAAGTTGGGAAAATAGCGTGAAGCCGCCCGCAAGATCCCCTCAACCCGGCGCGGGCTGACGGTCTCGCTGGTGCCGCTCATTTCCATGGTGCCGCCGAAGCGCAGGCTGCCACCCATCGGCGTCACCGCCACCCGTGCTTCGGTTAGAATGGAACACAGCGCGGGCAGTTCCACCGGGTTTGGCAGGGTCACGCTGTAGCCCTTGCCGGCTTGCATCGGCAAGCGCAGCCCCAGCTCGCGTATCATCCCGTCTGACCACACCCCGCCGCTCAGGACAAACTCGTCGGCCTCGATCTCACCGGCGGATGTGAGCAGAGCACGCAGCCGCCCGGACTCGCGGGCCCAGCCCAGCACGCGGGTGTTCCACAGAAAGCGTGTCCCCTGTTGGCCGGCCCGCTGTTGCAGGAAGGCCAGCAAGCGTTCAGGGCTCAGATGGCAGTCCAGCGGGTAGTGCACCGCTCCTGCGATGTCCATCGTTATTCCCGGGTCGAGGCGGGCGGTGGCGGCACTATCCAACACGTCGGCCGCCACCCCCAAGGCGCGGGCCTTGCCTGCCATCGCGGCTTCCTCGTCGAGCGTGTGGCTTTCCTGGCACAACATCAGCAGGCCCTTGCTCACCAAGCCGACGTCCCCGCCTTGAGCGCCTAACTCTTGATAGGCCTGGCGGCTGGCAAGGTGAAGGTCCCGCAACAGTGGCGCGCAGCGCTCGACGTGGCCGCGCGTGGCGGCCCGCACGAAGCGCAGGCCCCAGCGCAGCAGGTCAAAATCCAGCCGCGGCTTGATATAGAATGGCGATTCGGGATTCCACATCCATTTGAGGCCCATGGCCACCATGCCGGGCGCGGCCATCGGCACGAAATGGCTGGGCACCACCATACCGGCATTGCCATACGAACAGCCGCCGCGCTCTTCGCCGTGTTGTTCGATCAGCGTCACCCGGTGTCCGCGGCGGCTGCAAGCCTCCGCCACAGACAGCCCGATCACGCCGCCGCCAACAACAACAATGTGCTTGCTCATGAGCAGTCTAACTCAGCCCGTGAAGTAGATGTAGGCACCGAAGATAAACGCCACAATCACCAGCGAACCCACCACGTCCATCCAGTTCCAGCTCGCGCGGGTCTCCGCCTTGTCGCTGGCGCTGGCGGTGGCAAACGTCAGACCCTGGATCTGTGGTTGGTTAGGCTCGTCGGTCATGTAACTGACCACCACCATGACCACCGCCGACACGCCGGTGATAAGAATGCTGAAGTATTGGAAGTTGATGTTGTTGACGATCCAGAGCAACGAACCGGGCTCATATTCCTTGAACCAACCGAGGGTAATCGGGGTGTCCACCCCCATGCGGAAGATGCCAACGATAAAGCCGACGACCATCGCCCAGAAGCACCCTTCCTTGTTGAGACGCTTCCAGAACACGCCGAAGAAGAACACCACGAAAATCGGCGGTGCCAGATACCCTTGCACCGATTGCAGGTATTCGTACAGACCGTGGGCGTGCTTGACCACCGGGATCCATAGCAGCGCAATGAGCACCATCACGCCGGTGGCCAGACGGCCCATGCGCACCAGTTCCGACTGGCTCGCCTTGGGCCGCAGCTTTTGATAGATATCCACCGTGAAGAGCGTCGAGCAGGCGTTGAACACACCGGCCAGCGAGCCCATCAAGGCCGACAGCAGGCCGGCCACCACGATCCCGCGCAGGCCGGGAGGCAACAGATATTGCACCATCAACGGGAACGCGCCTTGCGAACCGCCGGGCTTGTTGAATTCAGCCGCCAACTCGGGCACCACGCCCTTTTTGACCAAAGCATAACAAATCAAGCCGGGAATGATGAAAAGATAGACCGGAAACAACTTGAGAAACGCCGCGAAAATACTGCCTTCACGGGCCACCTTCTGGTTCGGTGCGCCGAGGGCGCGCTGCACGATGTACTGGTCGGTACACCAGTACCAGAGGCCGATGACCGGCGCGCAGATGGCCATGCCGAGCCAGGGGAAGTTGTTATTGAAATACCATGCCTGCTTGACAATGTCGCCCGCGGCGTTGAATTCCTTGATCGGTGCCCACGATGCGGTCTGACCCGCCGGCACCAGCGGCTTCCACAGGTTGAACATGTCCGGGCCGCAGATGTGGCGCAGCTCACCCCAGCCACCCAGCTTGTGCAAGCCGTAGAACGTCAGCACCGCCGACCCGCCAATCAAGACAACCACCTGCACTGCATCGTTGTAAGCCACAGCGCGCATGCCGCCGACAACCGTGTACAAGCCAGTTAGGAAAATCACCGCGATCGAGCCGATCCAGAAGCTGTCGATGACCGTGCTGCCAAGGGTGATCTGCAATTCCGGCAGCAGGGTGCTGAAGACGATGCCGCCGGCAAAGATGCCAACCGCGATTTTCGACAGAATGAAGGTGATGATCGAGACGATGGACAGCACGTAGCGCGAGCCCACTGAGAAGCGGCGCTCGAGGAACTCGGGCATCGTGAACACCTGCGAGCGCATGTAAAACGGCACGAACACCCACGCCAGCACCAGCAGGCACCAGGCGTGCAGCTCGTAATGCGCCAGCGCCACGCCGTCCTTGGCCCCCGAACCGGCGAGCCCGACGATGTGCTCGGAACCGATGTTGGAAGCGAAGATCGAGGCACCGATGACCCACCAACCGAGGTTGCGCCCGGCCAGGAAATAGTCGGCCGCGGTGTCCTTGTTCTTCCTAACCACCCAGCCGGCGACGCACAGCAGGACGGTGAAATAGGCGGCGATCATCAGCCAGTCGATGCCGGCCATGTGACTGGTCACAGCCAGCGGGTTACTCAATAGATAGAGATGCATGGAATTGGGTTGGATGGTTTGGGTGTCGGAGTTTTGGAGTCAGGTGCGGTTGGGATCAAGAGAAAAATTCAGCAGGGCTGGCCATAATAGGCGGTGGGTCCGTGCTTGCGGAAAAAATGTTTGTCTAGTAGATAGGTCGGGGCCGGTGCCGCCTGCGGATTGAGGGCGAGGGTTTTCATGGCCAAATCGGCCACTATCTCCAATGCCAGCGCGGTTTCCACCGCCTTGGCCCCGCTGGCGGCCCATGCGAAGGGGCCGTGATTCCTAACAAGCACGCCCGGCACCTGCAGCGGCTCAAGCGCGGCGAAGCGCTCGACAATCACGTCGCCGGTCGCCCATTCGTAGTCGCCGGCCACTTCAGCCGGGGTCAGCGCCCGGGTCACCGGCACCGCGCCGTGAAAGTAGTCGCAGTGGGTGGTGCCGAAGCACGGCAGATCGAGCCCCGCCTGGGCGAAGGCCACGGCATTGCGCGAGTGGGTGTGGACCACCGAGCGGATGCCCTCGAAGGCGAGCAACAAGCGGCGGTGGGTCGGCGTATCCGAGGACGGGCGCAAGGAACCGGCCACCAGAGCGCCATCAAAGCCGATGACGACCATGTCCTCGGGCCGCAATTTGTCGTACTCGACGCCCGAGGGTTTGATGGCAAACACGCCCAACTCGCGATCGGCCACGCTGACGTTGCCGAACGTCAGATCCACCAAGCCGGTGGCGGGCAGTGCGCGGTTGGCCTCACAGCATTCTTCCTGGATGGCGCGATAGGATGGCATGGCGGGTGCGATGGGAATGGTTAGCTGCAGATGCCCTGGGCGAGATGATAGTAGAGGTCGGAATTGCGGAGTTGATCCTTGAAGCCGCGCAGGCGGGTCTCACGATCAATGACGGCCAACTCGATACCGGCAATCTCGGCGAAATCTTCCATGTGCTCGGTGGCCAAGGCCAGCGACAGCACCGTGTGATGGGCGCCACCCGCCAACACCCAGGCGGCGGTGGCCGTCTTGAGGTCCGGTTGGGCGTGCCAAAGCGCGCGGGCGACCGGCAGATTGGGCAGCGGCTGGGCGGGCGGCAGGCACTCGACTTCGTTGACCAGCAGGCGGAAGCGGTTGCCGAGGTCGACCAGCGACGCGTTGACGGCAGGACCGGCGGCGCCATCGAAGACCAGTCGGCAGGGGTCCTGCTTGCCGCCGATACCTAGCGGATGGACCTCGAGCGAGGACTTTCCGGCGGCGATCGAGGGGCAGACTTCCAGCATGTGTGCGCCGAGCACCAGAGCGCCCGCCGGATCAAGATGATAGGTGTAATCCTCCATGAACGAGGTGCCTCCGGCCACCCCCTCCGCCATGACTTTCATCACCCGCAGCAAGGCGGCGGTCTTCCAATCGCCCTCCGCGCCGAAGCCGTAACCGTCGGCCATCAGCCGTTGCACCGCCAGCCCCGGCAGTTGGGTCAGCCCATGCAGATCTTCAAATGTGGTGGTGAAGGCCCCGAACCCACCTTCAGTTAGAAACGAGCGCAGCCCCAACTCGATGCGCGCGGCATCCCGCAGCGAACCACGCCGCTCGCCGCCCGCCCGCAGCGCAGCCGCCACGGTGTAAGTGTCGTCATATTCGCTGCACAACGCGTCCACCGCGGCGTCACTCGCGGCGTTCACATGGGCCACGAGTTCGCCGACGCCGTGGCCATTGACGGCCCAGCCGAAGCGCATCTGCGCGGAAACCTTGTCGCCTTCCGTCACCGCCACCTGCCGCATGTTGTCGCCGAAGCGCGCAACCTTGAGCGCCTGGCTGGCTTGCCAGGCGCGGGCCACCCGCATCCAGGCGGCGAGGCGCGCGGCCACTTCCGGGTCCTGCCAGTGACCGACGATGACCTTGCGCGGCAGGCGCATGCGGGCCCCGATATGACCGAACTCGCGGCCGCCGTGGGCGGTCTGGTTCAAGTTCATGAAATCCATGTCGATGCTCGACCAAGGCAAATCGCGGTTGAACTGGGTGTGCAAATCGGCCAGCGGCTTGCGCAGCGCCTGCAAGCCGGCGATCCACATTTTGGCCGGCGAGAACGTGTGCATCCAGGCGACCAGGCCGACGCACTCGGGTGCGGAGTTGGCCTCCAGGCACAGCCGCGTGATTTCATCCGGGGTGGTCAGCACCGGCTTGAACACCACCTTGCACGGCAGCGCGCCGGAGGCATTGAGGGCGGTGACCACATGCAGGGAGTTGGCGGCCACCTGCTGGAGAGCGGCGGGGCCATAGAGATGTTGCGATCCGGTGATGAACCAGACTTCTGAGACGAGGGGCGTGGGCATGATGTTAGTGCGGCGGTGATTGATGGAATGAAATTGGGGGAAAAATTGCTAACACGCCTGCGCGGCTTGCTTGATGGCCAGCAGGTCTTTCATGACGTTGCCGAGCGAGGCGGCGGCGGTCACCCCGCCGAAGGCATCGTGGGTCTGGCGGTAGAGCGCATACAACGTGTCGTAGGTGGCGGTGGCCGCCGGGTTCGGCTGGTAGCCATGCGGCTTCACTCCGGTCATGGCGGCCTGCGCCGCGGCATAGTCCGGATAGGCGCCGGCCACCACCGCTGCGCCGAGTGCCGCGCCGAGCGCGCAGCTTTGGGCGGAGCGGGACACCAACATCTCGCAACCGGTCACATCGGCGTAAATTTGCATCAGCACCGGATCTTTTTCCGCGATGCCGCCGGAGC
Source organism: Akkermansiaceae bacterium (assembly GCA_903908495.1). Taxonomy (GTDB): domain Bacteria; phylum Verrucomicrobiota; class Verrucomicrobiia; order Verrucomicrobiales; family Akkermansiaceae; genus Luteolibacter. Next base: position 26,760 of record CAIVSK010000022.1, on the reverse strand, counting down.
ACACGATGCGCGCCACCGGCACGCCGTATTCCTTGAGCCGCTCGAGGATGGCCCGCGCGCCAAATGCCGTCGCCTCGATCAGGGCGCGGTAAATCTCGCCGCGGGTGGTGTGCAGGGTTTGACCTAACAACAAACCGGTGAGCCGCTGGTCCACCAGGATGGTGCGGTTGCCGTTGTTCCAATCCAGTGCGAGCAGGCCGCTCTGGCCGGGTTGCATGGTGCCGATCTCGGCGGTTAGAGATTGGAACAAGGAGGAATCGCCGCCGCACACGCCCTCGACCCACCACTTGAAGATATCACCCACCGCGGATTGTCCGGCCTCGATGCCGTAGTAACCCGGCAGAATCGCGCCCTTGACGATGCCGCAGATGCCCGGGATGTCCGCGGGTTGCTTGTCGGCCCCAACCACGCCGCAATCGCAGGTGGAGGTGCCGATGACCTTGACCAAGGTGCCCTCAGTCACTCCGCAACCAATCGCGCCATAGTGGACGTCCATTTCGCCGATGGCCACCGGAATGCCCGCCGGCAAGCCGAGCTTGGCGGCCCATTCCGCGCACAGCGTGCCGGCCGCGGCGGAGGCGTCGTAGGCGGTCTCGTACAAGCGCCCGCGCAAGGCCGCCAGCTGCGGGTCCAGGGCAGTTAGAAACTCGGTATCGGGCAGGCCGCCCCAGTCTTCGGCATACATCGCCTTGTGGCCGGCCATGCACACGCCGCGGCGGATTTGCCGCGGGTCGCTCACCCCGCACAACACCGCCGGCACATAGTCGGCCAACTCAACCCAGGAAAACGCCGCGGCAAACACCTCCGGATCGGTCTTGAGGCAATGCCAGATTTTCGCCCAGAACCACTCCGACGAATAGGTGCCGCCGATTTTTGCCAGATACTGCGGGCGCAGCCGCTTGGCGATGGCCGTGATTGCCTCCGCCTCCGGGATGCCGGTGTGGTCTTTCCATAACCAGCATTGCGCCGCCAAGCGGTCGCGATACGCCGCGCCTAACGCCAGCGGCACGTTGTTAGCATCCACCGGCAGCGGGCTCGAGCCGGTCCCGTCCATCCCGATGCCGATCACCTGCGCCGCCGAAAATGTCGCCTCCGCAGCTTGCGCCGCCGCCAGCGCCCGCAGCGTCGCCTGCTCCAACACCCATAGGTAATCCGCCGGATTCTGCCGCGCCAAATGATGGTCCGCCGGATCTAGCAAAATCCCCTGCTGCCCCGACGGATAGTCAACCACCGCGGTGCCGATTTCCCGGCCGTCCGCGCAATCCACCACCAAGGCCCGTGCCGAGTTGCTGCCGTAATCAAGTCCGATCGTGTAGCGCATGCCCCATTCCTAGCCACCGCCGCCGAGACTTGCCTAGGCCGTTTGTGTAGGACAGTCATCCGCTTGAGGAGTTGCTCTACGATCAGGAGTTTTTTGAGGTCTTTTAGGCTCCTTAATGAATTTGGACGTCAATCCTGACCCCCACCCCACCCGCACCTGGCGGAAGAACTACGAGTCGGCCGTCATGGCCGCGCCAGTTCGGCATCGAGGACCGGGGTCCATGGATCCAGCCCGTTGATGGAGAGGATTCTACCAGCAGGAAATGGAGCGGCCCCACCCGTGCCAAGCACCTTGCTTTTGGCCAGGTCGAGGCTGATCCGCAACGGACTATCGACAGGGCCGGCGGTCAGGCTCGCCACGCCCGCAGGGTCCACGGCCAGGTCGGAAGCAGCGGTTTCGAACCGCCTCGCGAACGTTGCGAAGTCGCTGTCATTGGGTGTCACGGCAGTTTCCGCCGCGAAAGCGATGAGGCCCATGCCCGGATGGGCACCCAGGCCGTGTTCGACAGAAAGCCGCGCGGCCTTCACCGCGTCACCATCGCGGACCAGTGTGACCGGCAGACGCTGGTTGGCGGACCATTCCTTGCGGGCTGCGATAAAGCGGACAGCCAGGGTGACCGTACCCTTCCGCAGGAACACCGCCTTGTCGCCAGGAATATTGCCAACCGCCACCGGCGAGAGATCCGCGTAACAAACCGTGGCATCGGCAGGAAACACCAAATGGGACCACAGGCCTTGCAGTTCCGGGACCGGACGAGGATGCTTCGGCTTTTCCGTGTTGTCCGCCGCAAGTAGCAGCACCCGGTCCTTGTTCTGCACGGTTGCCAGGGCCGGACGGAGGTGGAGCGTCTTGGCGTGTCCGTTGCTATCAGGCTCTTTGCTGATGCCGTAGGGGTCATTGCGCGATTCCATCACGAAGTAGGCCATCGGCGCGCGGCGGTCACCCGCAAAATGCACGGCGAACACCTTGTCGTCGAACGCCTTGCTCGTTCCGCAGGTGCCGATGGAGTAGTCATGCGTGATCCAGTGGGTAGCCAGGTCGCCCGGCCCGCTCATCCAACGCTGGATGACCTCACGCGGCACGGTGTTGCGCAAGGTGTCGCTCCATTCCTTGGGCGCGATCCACACGCGCCCGGATGTTTCGGCCGTTAGAGTCTCCGGTTTGGCAGCTCCTATCCAGCCGTTGGCGGCCAACTGGATATCAGTGGCGCCCAGGCCGTGCAGGTAATCGTAATCGCGGCTGTGGGAACCGCCCAGACGCTTGGCCGGATCGAACCAGTTGGCGGCAACCTCGGTCCAAAGCAGGCGCAGGATGGCCGTGCCGGATTGCTGGTCGCGCGGGTCAGTCGCAAGGCGCGCCAACTGCGCCGCGCAGTCCATGTCGATTCCGGTGTAGGTCGTGCTGTTGTATTCCGTGATGCCATTGACCTTCGTCCACTCGAACCACTCTCGCAGATTGGCGCGGCCCTGCCCAACGAGCGCTTGGTCATCGAGGTATTGGCCCAGCAGAACCAGATTGGCCGCCTTCATCAGGAAAATGTTTGTGTAACTTGGCTTCACGGATTGTTTCAGGCAGCCGTGGGCCGCATCCTTCATCAGAATGCGGAAGGCCTGCTCATGTTCGGCCGGCAGCTTGCCCGGATAGCCAAGCGCCAGCATCATCGCGTTCTGGCAAACGAACTCCACGGCATTGCGGTCCCGCACTTCGGGCTGACCGCGATACCAGCGGAAGTTGCCGAAGTTCGGGTTGTCCGCCCGCAGTTCCTGCTGTTCGCGCAACTGCTTGAGCGCCTGTCCGACCCTAGCGGAACTATCGCCGGCCACAGACGCTTCCAGCGTGTATTTCATCAGGTCGCGGGCACTGAGCCGGTCTCCGGCCTTCTCCAGTCCGGCGAACATGCCGTCCAGACTCTTTTGTTGGGAGGCGGTGGGTTGCGCCAGCACCGGCAGAGCGGCGAGACAGAACAGTAAAAACGCGCGGTGCATGGTGGTGGGGGTGGGTGGCTTCACTGTAGCGGCGGCACTCACAGGGGTCCTTGAAAAGCCAAAGATTGTGCCGTCAGGTCAATTTTTCGTCTTGTGTCTTCAATTCTAGCGTCTTGCGTCTGAGGCGGAGCCTCGCTAAGGCTTGCCGAGAGAAGGAAGGACTTTGCGGGGGGCACCGTAGGGCGGCTGATCCCAATCCACCCAGCAGACATCCGTTGGCCCGATCCGGAAGGTGAGGACCGTCCACTGGTCCTTCTTTTTGCGGAGCAACGCGTAGGTTGTCGCGCCGTCGAACATGCCAGCCTCCATGGCCTCCTTATATTTCGTTTTGGAGAAATCTATCGGCTTTGAGTCGGGCCGCACCGGACTGACCTGGAGAAACGCCCAGTCGGAAAGCACGCGGATGTCATCAACGACGAAAATCACCTTTTGCTTGAGATCTGTCTCAATCGACGGGCGCAGTCCGTCAAGAACCGCTTTGCGCAGGGCGCTGCCGACGGCCGGATGAATCACCTCACCGGTATCCTCAGCGTGAACCGCTGCGGTGAAGACAAGAGCGGCAAAGACGGCCAGAAAATAAAGAATCCTCGTTTGGGCTGAGAGGTTGGTAAGCATTCCAATACTTACAGGAGTTGCCGTCAGCACGGCAAGGAGAATGTGTGTCGATTCCGCAGTGATGACGAGGAGATTCGGGCCGGCGCATGAACTCAGCAAGAAACCGCCTGCCGCGAGCGTATCGACCGAGACTGCCAAAACCCACCCCGGCCCCTCGCTCCCATGAACCGCGTTTGCATCCTGTTGGTCTTTCTGCCCCGCGCCACAGCGGCCGCGCCCACAACCCGCAACCCTGTGCGCATTTTCTCCCCATTGCCATGAAACTCATTGCTGCATTGCCATCGGTGACGGTTGCAGGGTGGTTGCTGGCGGCTGGGGCCGCGGCTCTAACACCCGAGCAGGCGTGGAACAACGAGTACGATGAAACACTCGGCCAGCTCGCCAGACTCAAGACGACCGACAGCAACCGGCGCGAGCGCCTCGCCGCCGAGGCGCTCGAGCCGCAGGCCCTGGTCAATGCCACCGATGCGGATCCGCTCGCCGTGGTGCTGCGCCGCAGCAACGCGCTGTGCCAGTACCTGCGGACCCGAGGATCGTTAAACGCCGCCGTGGGCGACGACTTCGCGGCCCGCCTCGAGCGACTCACCGCCACTGCCAAGCTCACCACCGCTGAGGAGCAGCGCCGCAAACTCTACAGCGAGGTGTGCGCGTTGCGCCGCAGCATCGCCTTCGCCAACCCGCTGCTCAACTTCGACAGCCTCGTGTGCAATCTCGAACAACCCGGCGATGCCCGCATCATCGAACAGGCGCGCGCCATCTGGCCGGGCCACAGCAAGGGCGGCGGCCCGCTGGTCATCGCAAACTTCAAGTCCAATCCCATCGCCAGCACGCCGCTGGCTGGCGTCAAGGTCGCTGCCGGACCATGGCAGGGCAAGGAATTGTTGGGCAAATTTTCAGGTTTGGAGCTCAGCTACGATGCCAGCGAACTGCTGTTTGCAGCCACTACAGCCGGCGACATCTGGCATGTGTTCAGGTTCAATATAACAACCAAAAGGCTTGAGCAACTCACCGACGGTCCGGCCGACGATTTTGATCCGTGCTTGCTGCCATCAGGCAGAATCGTGTTCACCTCGACGCGCCGCAGCGGCGTTGGCCGCTGCCTGCTCACGCCGCAATCCCTCACCTACACCTTGCACTCGATGGCGGCCGACGGCTCGGACATCATCTGTCTGAGTTTTCATGAAACCAACGAATGGGCACCGACCGTCACCCATTCCGGCAAGCTCGCCTACACCCGCTGGGATTACGTCGACCGCCATTGGGGCTCGGCCCACCATTTTTGGGAGAGTTTTCCGGATGGCCGGGACCCCCGCAACTATCATGGCAACTATCCCCTGCCGTGGTCGGCGATGACGCCCGACTTGCAACCGGAGCACTACGGCCAGGCCGGGTTGGTCAACGGGCGGGTGTTGCGGCCGGATGCGGAGATGGGGTTTAGGTCGATTGCCGGTTCGCAAAAATTCACGGCGACGGCCATCGGCCACCACGAGGGGTTCTCCGGCAGTCTGGTGCTGCTGGATCCGGGCGTGCCCGACGACGGCAAAATGTCCCAGCTCAAACGCATCACCCCGGAATACGCCTTTCCCGAGGTGGAGGCGGGCACTCACACTTACGGCACGGCGTGGCCGCTGAGCGAGGATTTCTATCTGTGCAACTTCAACGCCGGCCTCTATCTGCTGGATCGCTTCGGCAACCGCGAGCTCGTGTTTGATCCCGGCGAGCCGCGGTTTCGTGTGCGCGACCCGTTTCCGCTGCGGCCGCGCGCCACTCCGCCGGTGTTGCCCACCCAGACCTGGCAAGGCCAGCGCGCGGCGCTGCCCGATCACAAGCGGGCGGTCATCAGCGTGATGAATGTCTACGGCTCCGATGCGCTCGGCAAACTGCCCGAGGGCGTCAAGGTCAAGTGGATGCGCATCGTGCAGGTCATTCCACAAATGCTCGATGATCAGTTCACCAAGGAATCCGTCTCACAGGTATCGTTTGCCACCGACTCTATCGGACGGATGCCGCTGGGGGTGGTGCCGGTGGAAGAGGACGGCAGCGTGTTTTGCGAGGCGCCGGTCGGCAAGGCGATCTTCTTCCAGCTGTTGGATGAAAAGGGCATGGCCGTCCAGTCGATGCGCTCGGCCACCTACGTGCATCCCGGCGAAAGCCTCAGCTGCATGGGCTGCCACGAGGACAAGTGGAAGCCGCAAGCCAACTATGCCGCACCGCTGGCGATGCGCCGCGCCCCCTCCGTGCTCACTCCGGAAGTGACCAGCGGGGCGACGCCGTTCAACTACATCCAGCTGGTCAAGCAACCCGTCTTTGACAAGCAGTGCGTGGCTTGCCATGCCAAACATCCGGGTGCCCCGGATATGAGTTATATTTCGCTGGCCAGGAACGACCGGGCGTTCAGCTACGGCGGCGAGACGCCATTGAACACGCTGGGCCTCGGCGGCTCGCGCACCGCGCCGGCCAACTTCGGTGCCCGCGCCTCGGGCCTCATCAAAACCATGGCCAACACAACGCACAAGGACCTGCCGCTGAGCGCGGATGATTGGCGCCGAATCACCCTGTGGCTGGACCTCAACTCCAATGAAATCGGCTGGATCGGCAATGACCGAAGCCAGATTGCCGCCCAAAAGGCCGGCCAAGCGCTGTGGCCACCGGTGGACGTCGATCCGGTTAGCCCCACCGGAGTGGAAACCGCCTTTCCCACACCCGTCTACAAGTGACCCCCCCCACGCCCATGTCCCCGCAACGAACGTTTCCAGCCTTGTCGATCCTTGCCTATTGGTTTGTGGCGTTGGCCGCGCCGTTGGCACCGGCCCAGACGCCCGCCGCCAAACCTGCCCGCGACCTGACGTTTTACGTCGTCTCCGACACCCATTACGGCTTGAGTCCGGAGGGCGACCGCACGGTGCCGCTGCTGGTGGACTGGATGAACCAACTGCCGGGCACGGCGTACCCGTCGGCGCTCGGCGGCACGGTGGCCCCGCCGCGCGGGGTGCTCCACATCGGCGACATCACCAACGATGGCAAGGCGGCGCAATGGGACATGTTTGTCAGGGATTACGGCCTCACCGGCAAGGACGGGCGGCTGCACTGGCCCGTGTATGAGGCCTACGGCAACCACGACGGCGGCCCCAAGACCCCGGTGCGCGACGGAATCCGCGCCCGCAATCCGCAGCGCGTCGGATTGACGGCCATCTCTGGCAACGGCCTGCATTATTGTTGGGTCTGGGATGGCGTTCTGTTCATCAACTTGGGCATTGCGCCGGGCTCCACGACGCGGCCGTATGACCCTGAATACAGCATGGAGTTTCTGGAGGAAGTGCTCGCCAAGCACGCCGCGCCCGGCCAACCGCTGATCCTGATGCACCACTTCGGCTTCGACAAGAGCCACAGCCTCGGCTGGTGGCCGGAGGAACGCCGCACCCGCTACCACGAACTGCTCAAGGGCCGCAACGTCATCGCCATCATCCACGGCCACGCCCACGATCCGTTTATCTATCAGTGGGAAGGCATCGATATCTATCACCCACCGCATTTCAAGCAGAAGGATCCGAAGAAGAACGACGGGCCGGTGACCCACGGCTTCTTCGTGTTCCACCTCAGCGGCGATGAACTCAGCGTGGCGGAACGCAAGTCCGACGCCACCTGGGGCATGACCGCACACAAGAAATTCAGCAGCGCCCCGACCCTAACACCCCCACCCCCACCCGCAACCGTCCGCCCATGAAACCGCCCGCCTCCATCCTGTCCCCGCTGGTCTTGTTAGCCTGCCTGTCCTGCGCCGCCCTGGCCGCAGCACCGGCGCGCGAGGTGACCTTTCTATCCGCCTCCGACCCGCATTACCGCGAGCCTGACCACCGGCAGGGAAACCACAACGACCTCAACCGCGCGACGGTCGAGGAGATGAACCGGATCAGCGAGTTGGCGTGGCCGGAGAAGCTCGGGCCCGACAAGATCGGCAAACCGCGCGGAGTGGTGATGCTCGGAGACATGGTCGACGACGGGGATCGCGCCGAGAAAGGCCGCAAAATCAGCGAGGAACAATACAAGTTGTTCGTGGCGGACTTCGGCTTGGACGGCAGCGACGGCTTGCTCAAATATCCGGTGTTCGAGGGCTGGGGCAACCACGACGGCCCACCCATCGGCAAGGAAAAGAACGGCTTCAGCTCACAAGCCCAGATCAAACAGCGCAACCTGCTGCGGCAGGAGAAAAAGCTCATCTCCAACATTTCGGCCAACGGCCTGCACTATTCCTGGGACTGGGACGACGTGCATTTCGCCCAGCTCAACATCTATCCGGCCGACAAGCAGCGCGAGAGTGTCCACTATTCGCCGGTTTGGCATGATCCGCAGGGGGCCCTGACGTTTCTCAAGACCGACCTCGCCCGCAACGTCGGCAGCAGCGGCAGGCCGGTGGTGCTCATGGCCCATTGCGGATTTGACACCGACTGGTGGGTGGCGGCGGATTGGGCCGATTTCTATCAGGCAGTCAAACCCTACAACGTGGTCCTCTATCTCTACGGCCACAGCGGCACCGGCGTGAGCGCTTGGGCACCGGCCGGCGAGGACAAGAAACTCACCTGCATCAATGACGGCCAGGCCACCACCGGGTTTTTCGTGGTCAATATCTCCGGTGACCGGCTGCGCGCCGCCTACCGGCTCAAGAGTGGCATCAAGAGTTCAAAAGCACCCGACGGCAAGCAAGTCCTCACCTGGGACGGCAAGTGGGATTGGAAATGGCTGCTCGATAAAAAACTTACCGCCGCCGCCCAAGCAGGCCACTAGGCCCCCTGCGGGACCTCCAGCCGGAATTCCGGGATGCGGGCGAAAATCCACTCGCCGCCGGCGGTTTCGCCGAAGAACGCCCCGCTGACCCGGGCCGAGCGGGCCACCACGTGATAGCTGTTATAGGAAAAGTGCTCGCCGGGGTTGATGACCGGGTTTTGGCCGACCACGCCGGAGCCTTCCACCACGATGATCTCGCCGGCGTCCTCGTGGACCACCCACTTGCGGCCGCGGATCGTCACCGCAACGGCGGAATCATTGTGGATGGATATGAAATAGACAAACGGGTGCGGCTTTTCCGGGCTGGCCTCCAGCCCTGGCATGTAGATCACATCGTCCACGCTGACGTGGAGGTCTTCAAATTCGCGGAGCGGTCCTGCCATGGCGGCATGCTTCGGCCTGATGCCGCCCCTGCCAAGCACGAAAATTCGCTGGCACTCGCCCGCCGCCCCGCTATGAAGAGTCCATGACAAGCGCTCCGCCAGTGGCATTAACGATTGCAGGCTCGGATTGCTCCGCCGGGGCGGGCCTGCAGGCGGACTTGAAAACCTTCCAGCACTTCGGCGTCCATGGCCTCACCGTGGTGACCTGCGTCGTCTCGGAGACCGCCAACATAGTGCGCGGCGTGCACCCGGTGCCGCTGGAGATGTTGCGCGACCAACTGGCGCTGATGTTGGACTCCTTTCCGGTGGCGGCGGTCAAGACCGGCATGCTGTTTGCCGCCAGCCATGTGCGGGCGGTGGCGGAATTGCTGGCGGACCGGCCGCAACTCATGCTGGTGGTCGATCCGGTGATGATCGCCTCCACCGGCGCGTCCTTGCTCGAAGCCGACGCCATCAGCGCCTATCGCGAGCACCTGCTGCCCCTGGCATGTCTGATCACCCCCAACCTGCCCGAGGCCGAGGCCCTCCTCGGCGCCACCATCCCCAACCAAGCCGCCGTCGCCCCCGCCGCGCGCCGCCTGGCGGAATTGTTCGGCACCAACATTTTGTTGAAGGGCGGCCACCTCCCAGGGCTGGATTGCCTCGATCTATTAGTCGCGGACGGCGAAGTGTTTCAATTCTCGGCGCCGCGCCTGGCGGTGGCCGCCTCGCATGGCACCGGCTGCACCCTCGCGGCCGCCGTCACCGCCCGACTCGCCCTCGGCGACAGCCTGCCGGCCGCAGTGGCGGCCGCCAAGGCCTATCTGGGCGAGTGCCTGCGGCATTCCTACTCATTCCCCTCCCCGGCCGGCGGCTCGCTGCACGCCCTCAACCAGGGCACGACCCCGCAAACCCCCGCAACCCTCACACAAGCACCAGCATGAACATCGTTGGATTCCATCACGCCGCGATTATTTGTTCTGACTATGCGCGCTCGAAGCATTTCTACACCCAAGTGCTCGGCCTTGCCGTCGTCGCTGAAACGTTTCGTTCCCAGCGCGATTCATTCAAGCTGGACCTCGCCATCCCGGGAGGCGGCCAAATCGAGCTGTTCTCATTTCCCAATCCTCCTGCCCGGCTGTCATACCCCGAGGCTTGCGGGCTGCGTCACCTGGCATTTGAGGTTCCTGACATTGTGGCATCGATTGACGAGCTGACCGCACAGGGGATATCGGTCGAGCCGCTGCGCGTTGACGAGTTGACCGGCAAATCCTATACGTTCTTCGCCGATCCCGACGGGTTGCCGATTGAGTTGTATGAGAGGTCCGCCGGCATGCGCCCGGCCCTCACTTCACCTTGCTAGGAATGGGCGGGAGGGTGGCAGCGAGGACGGATTGGGCGGGTTTTGCCGGCTTTCCGTCCACCGCGCGCGGCTGAAACTCGGTGAACACGCTCACAATCAGGTTGCCGAGCGGACCGGGTTTGGTCTTGGCGGCATCGGCCCGGAAAATGAAATCGACGGCATTGCCGTTGGGTTGGGTTTCCAGGGTGATGCCCGGCGGCGGCGCGTTGAGAGCAAACTTCAGCGGACGATTGGCGGCAATGGCACCGAGTCCCGGCAAGCTGAGGGTGGCGCTGCCACCGGCGGGAATGGCCACTCCCGCCGCGCATGCCGCGCGAAACCGTTCGACGCCGGCGAGGGTGGCCGGGCTGCGTTTGGTTCCCTGCGGCCGAGGCAGCACACAAGCTAACAACTCTGCGGCGGGCACCAGATGGCGGTAGAAAAATGCCTGCATCCGGTCCTCGGCGGGCACCGCCTGGCGCACGACCTCGTCGCTGCCAACCCGGGCGCGAGCCTCAATCGCCAGCGCCACCGGCGCGCGGGATGCCTCGTCAGGCAATTTCAAGGTCAAGCGCAATGAATCAGTGCCGGCGGGCACTTTGCCACCCACCAGCTCGAAGCCCGGCGGCGCGTCCTTCAACGCCAATGTGATCTCGCCGCTGAAGCCGTCAAGCCGCAGCACCTGCGCGGTGACCGGCACCATCGATCCGGCGCGCCCATTCAGACACGACGGCACGATGCGCACCTTGAAATCGGGCTGCGGCGGGGCGATGGTCAGCCGGTAAGCATGCGCCGGGCTGCCCTTGCCCTGGGTGTCGGACACATGGAATTGATAGACCCCGTCATGCGGCGGGGTGAAGGCTGCGCGCGAATCGGCGTGATGGGTTTCCAAGCCGGCGGAAGGATCGTCGTGATCATCGTTAGACGCGATGAGTTTGCCCTCGGCATCGGTGACCCGCAGCATGGAGTCCAGGGGCGATCCGAGCCTGCGGGCGCGGATTTCCGCCACCACCTCGCCGCCGGCCGGCAAGTGCAGCGAGAAGACATCGTGCTCGCCGGGTTTGCTGATGACCGCGTTGATAGTGCAGGGGAAGCGCGGCTCAAATGGAGTTGGCGGCTTGGCGTCAGCCGCCGGTTCGGTAAACTCAGGGAAGCGGCCGGCCTCGAACTGGACGAATCCGATGGCCGGCGCGTGCAGGCCGATATTGCGCAAGCCGGGCGTGTCCCCCGCATCCACGGGCAATTTGCGCTCTGGTAAATTCCACCCGGCCACCCGCACGTCGACGTGGGTGTTGATCTGGCCGCCGGCGGGGAATTGCTCTGTGAGGCACGGGATTTCCCCTGCGCTGATGCGATAGACGAAGTCCTCGCGGCCGCGGCAGATCGAATCGCGGATGCGCAGCGTGTAGTGGCCGTCGGCCGGAATCGTCACACACAGCAACGGGTCGGGCCGGTAACCGAAGTCATCGCTGAAGGCGACCTCGTGGCCCTTGGGATCGAGCAGGGTGATATTGGCCTGGAACCAGCCCGGCACCGCGTCTGCCAGATAGGGAATGAGCTCGCGGGCCGCCACCGAAATAGTTAGATCCATGCCCTTGCGAGCATCAAACGCGAAGCAATCCACGTCGCCGGGAAGGATCCGCCCGTTGATGACCACCGGCAGGGTGACGGGGGCGACCGCCGCCAGCTCGGGGCTGTCGTTCGGCTCGGATTCCAGCACCTCGGGCAACACACCGACCTGAAACGTCATCGGATTGGATAGGCCGGTGGGGGTGAGCAGGCGGATTTCGCGATTGCCGGGCAGGGCGTCGGGGGCCAGCGTGACGCGGAGGGTGGCGCGTTCGACGAGCTGCGGATTGAGTTGATGTTTGGGGTCGCGCTTTTGCTTGACCGACTCGCGAAAGGCGGCCAACTCGTCGGCGGAGATGCCGGCTTTGCGCGCGATTTGGCTGAGCAAGTCGTCCTCGCGGACGGTGCCGGGCTGGCGTTTTTCGGTCTTCATTTTCTCGCGTTCCGCTTGCACCAGCTCGCGGATGGCCTTTTCGCGGGCGTTGTTGAGCGGCTTGAAGAGTTTGAGCACCTCGGCGCTCGCGCCGCCCCCGGAGATCAGCGCCGCGGTGGCTCCAGTTAGATTAGCGCCGCCGACGGTGACCTCAAACCGTGTGCCCTGGCGGCCGCCGGCCGGCAATGCGTAACCGATGACGGGAGTGGGCAGGCCACCGGCCCGTTGTTGGGAAAACGCGGGCAGCGCCAGCAGCAGGCAGATGCCGGCAGGCATGAGCCTGGATAGAAAATTAGAAACCACGGATTTCACGGAATACACGGATGAAGAAAGAGTTATGAATTTTTTGGCATTCACCATTTAAGTGAGTCTGAGACTTGATAGATCAGGACCATCTTATCCGTGCAATCGTTCGACTGAGCTCACGTCGAAGTCCTCTTCAATCCGTGAATTCCGCGGTAAAAAAGCGCCACTGCAACCCATTCCATTTTCCATTCCAGGAAAATCGCCCGATTCTTTCAGTGGTATCAGTGATGGCATGAAATCAGGGGTTCAAGTTTTCCGTTAGGAGATGGCCAGCAGCCTCACATGATTTCCACCAACCGGCCGCCGCTCTTGAGTTTCTCATCCTTGCCGGGGATGACGCGGGCGGTGAGGCCGAGCGGATGCGGCAGGGTCGCCTCGGTATCGATCCCCATGAGTTGATAGATGCTGCCGACCAGATCCCACGGATAGATCGGACGTGCGGTCACCTCCTCGCCGCGGGCGTCAGTGGCACCGACGACCTGACCGCCCTTGAAGCCGCCGCCGGCGACCATGTGGCAGAATGCCTGGCCGTGGTGGTTGCGGCCGCCATTCCACGGCGATTCGTTCAGGACCTTGGGGGTGCGGCCGAATTCGCCGCCCCACCACACGATGGTGCTATCCAGCAAGCCGCGGTCGGACAGGTCCTCGATGAGGGTGCCCACGCCCTTGTCCATTTCCGGGAGTTGGCGCCGCATGATCTGGAAATGTTGTTTGTGGGTGTCCCAGCCCTTGTAGTTGATAGTGATATATGGCACGCCGAGTTCCACCAAGCGCCGCGCCATCAGGCAGGTTTGGCCGAACGAGCTGCGGCCGTACTTATCGCGCAGTTCCGGGCTTTCCTTGTTGAGATCGAAGGTCTTGGCGCCATCACCCAGAATCAGGTCATAGGCTTCCTCCTCGGCGTGGCGCATCGCGGCGATGGCCGGGTGCTTGGGCACGGCGTTGGCGAGGGTATCCATGCGGTGGAGCAATTCGCGGCGTGCGCGCTGGTGTTCCTCGGTGAACCCCTCCGCGACGATGCCTTCAACGGCAAAGGGGGTCTTGGCCGGATTGCCGCCGGTGGCGAACGGCTTGTAGCGCGAGCCCAGGAAACCTTCCTCGGCGAAACGCCCCTGCGGTTCGGTTAGGACGATGTAGGGCGGGATTTGGCCTTTGTAGCCGGCGGCGACCCCTTTGAACAGGGAGGCGACCGCCCCAACTGACGGATAGACGATGCGGCCGCCCTCGGGGTGGCCGGTTTGCATCACATAGGAGGCGGTTTCATGGGCATTGATGCCGTGGGTCATGCCGCGCAGGATCGCGTATTTGTCGGCCTGGGCGGCCAACATCGGCAACAGCTCGTTGATGCGCATCCCCGCGACCTTGGTATCAAGGGGCTTGGCAAACGCCCCGCAGTAGTCGGCACCGGCCTCGGGCTTGGGATCAAAAGTATCGAGGTGGCAGGGGCCGCCCCACATCCAGATTTGGATCACTGATTTGGCGCGCGCCGGGGATGGCAGCGGTTTGCCGGTGGGAACCGAGCCGCCGGCCGCAAACAGCGGTTGATTGGAACAAATAATGCTCGCGGAGCCGCCGAGAGCGAGTTGCAGGGCGAAGCGGCGCGACATGGACGCCCCCGGCCGATGGCTGTCCGGTGCGGGCGCAGATGGATCGTTGCAGGACGGAATTAGTGACGACATAGGAATTCACTGGTGTTGAGCAGAGCCCAGGTTAGATCGATGAGCGCCTCCTTGCGGTTAGGCGCGGCGCTGAGGGTTTCGCGGACCAGGGTCACCTCCCCGGCGGTGGGCGGCCGGCACAGGATGGCGGTGTAGAGTTGGTTGGCAATATTGTTGGGCGCGCCGCCGTTGCGCAGCAGTTTGCGCAGGATGGAGCTTTGTTCGATCTTGCCGCGGATCTGCGAGGAATTGAGGAAATGCCGGCGTTGCGCCGGGCTGGGGCTCGAGTTGCGTTCGGCCTCCAGGCCGGAATCGCGCGACGGCCGGCCGAACAACTCGAGGAACGAGCTGCTGATGCTGCCATCGGGCAGGCCGATGGCGCGGGATCCCTCGGGCAGGAAGGTGAAGGGTTCCGGAATCACGCTGGAATACGTCTCGCTGGTGCCCGTCACCGCGCAAATCGCGTCGATGAGCACTTCCGCGTCGAGCCGCCGGATCGGATAGGCTCCGAACAACTCGAGGGTCCGCGGGTTGGCATCGGTGGGGATGCACGAGAGTTGATAGGTCCGCGAGTTCACTATCAGGCGGAACAAGTGCCGCATGTCGTAGCCATGGCTGACGAGTTCCTTTTCCAGATAGGCCAACAACTCGGGATGGGACGGCGGATTATCCTTGCGGATGTCGTCGGGCTCCTGGATGAGGCCGCGGCCCAGCAGCCAGTACCAGGCGCGATTGGCCAGATTGCGGGCGAACCACGGGTTGTTAGGTTGGAGCAACCAATCAGCGAACACGGCGCGCGGGTCGCGCTCCGGCGGGAGGGTCAGCAGCTGGCCGTCGGGCATTTTCACGGGGGCCTTGGCGGCGGGTTTGTCTTCATCGAAGAAGACGATTTCCTCTTTCCACTCCCTGGTGGACTTGTAGCCGACGCGGGAGAAAAACACGCTCAGCGAGTCGAGTTCGGCGGGCGTCCATGATTCCTGGCGCACACCCATGAACGCGAGTGAAACCGCGGCGGCAAGCGCACGCGGCTCGCGGCTTTGCACGGCGCGGAAGAAATTCGCTTGAGGCACCCGCATATTGCTGCCGGCGGCGGTGAGCAGGCCGCGGGCGAAGCGGTCCAGCGGCAGGTTATCGCGGACGCAGGTGCGCAGCAAGCGATGATAGGCCTGTGCCGGATTGGGCCACAAATTGATGGGAAACTCGGCCTTCACGCGCAACAAGTCGCCCCACTTGAGGGCCCAGAAATCGGCGAATTCATCCCGGGTGAACAGCGCCTCGAGCAACTTGGCGCGCTTATCCGACGCTTTTTCAGTTAGAAATGCATTTACCTCGTCGCTGGTGGGCAGGGTGCCGATGACATCGAGAAACACCCGCCGCACGAACACCGCATCGGAACACGGCAGGGCCGGGGTCACGCCGTCCTTGGCAAGGCGGGCAAAAATGAGCGCGTCGATGCGGCTGGGGGGCAGCGAAAAGGAACTGGTCTCAAACGGGTCGAGCGGCATCGAAACTGCGGGGGGTGAGGCGGCAAGGGACAAGCCCACGCTCAAGCCCACCAGGATCGATGCGAGGACCTTCATGAAGTTGCAGCTTCCAGTTCGAGTTCAAACAGCAAGTCGTCGCGGCACACGTCGGCATGCACGACAATCTCCACTTGCAGCGGCAAGCCGAGGGACTGGCGTGCAGCCTCCCACAGGACCATGTCCTTGGCATGGCGGAAATAAGCGATGCCGCGCACCGCGTCGGACCACTCCATGCCGGCCTCCTGCAGGATGGCGGCCACCACCTCCAGGGTCCGCCGGATCTGTGCCTTGATGTCTCCAACATACTCGGTCTCACCGGCGGGGTCGATGCTGGCGCTGCCGGAGATATGCAAGGTCCGGCCTTCCGGCGAACTGAATTCCAACGCGCGGCTGAAGGCGCTGCCATAGGCATAGGCACTGCCTTGCAAGGGAGAACCGGCCACGCTCACCACAAAGCCGTCGTGTTTCGGACGCATGGCATGCACCTTGGCGAGCACGAGTTTGCCCGTGGCGTTGGCAATGCCGATGCCGGTGCTGGCGGGCATCCGCAGCGAAAACACATCATGTTTCATGAAAAACTCGGTGCGGGCGCGGTTGAAGTCATCATACCACGACAAGATGCCGCCGAGATAATACCAGGTGCGCACCACATCCCGAAACACCATGCCACTATCTAGCAACGCGTCCTTGATCGAGGCCATCACCTGGGTCGTCTGCCCCGCGCCATCCTGGCTGCCATCATCCGGCACCAGCCCGCCCAGATAGCAATAGGCCGCGTTTTGGTCCTCAAAGCGAAAGCCGATGGTGGCACCATGACGCAGCACGGGTTCGACTGCCACCCCGAGCACCGCCCGGACCAACACCCCGCCGGCCAGCGGGCCGCGGTTGCTGTCGTTGATCATCAATGAAACCGGAAACGCCGCGAATGGCGAGGCCGCCAGCGCCGCCCGCATTTCATCCATGAGCAACTCATCTCCAAAGCCATCAAGTTCCACCAGGGTGGCACCGGTCTGCGCGAGAAAGTCATCCAAGTCCGCCAGCCATCGGGCCGGCGATGCGCCGGACGCCGGGGTTGAACCTAACAAAAATTCACTCCACCCGGCTTTGGGGATAGCCCGGCTCCAGAGCGATCCGAAGGATTCGGCAATGATCTCACAATGGGTCTGTGTGCGCTGCTTCATGGACGGGAAATACGGGCCGGGAAAGCCCGATATTTCGGAAAATCAGAGTTTCCGCGGCCTGCCATGGAAGGATAGCGGATTTCGTCGACTGGTGTGGCGCAATCGCCGGTGCCGCGAAGATTTTCCGGAAATCGCCGCGGAAGCTCCACCCACGGAGGGGCGATCTCCGAATCGCCCTGGACCATGAGGGGGCAATGGCATCCGGCTCACCCCCACGCATTGGCTCACCATGGTCTGCGGCGATTCGGAGATCGCCGCTCCTTGAGCGCGGGGTTTCCTGCTAAATCCCGACCCTCAGCGTTGGGACACCTCGGGCTGGCCTTGCAGCAGGCTGGCGTAGTCCAGCAAAATGGATTGGGCCTCGCGGAGAATGATATCCTCGACGGGAGCGGCGGCTTCGGCGGGGGCGTCCGCATCGGCGTCCAGGTCGATGAGCGGCGGCTTGGGCTTGACCAGCTCGTCCAGGCCGGGGCGGGCGGCGTTTTTGACGGTGACTTGATAGGCGACGGGATGGGTGGCGGCGCGGGCGAGGCGCTCTTTCTTGGTGCTGGCCTGACGGACTTTGAGTTCGGCCTTTTCGGCTTTGCGCTGGGTCTCGTTGAGCGAGACGGATTTGTCCGCGCGCAGTTTGCCGAAGCGCGCGATATCCTCTTTCAAGACGGCAAAGTCCGGGTCCTTGGCGACGCGCTGGTCGGATTTGCCGCGGAGGGCGGCGAGACTTGCCTGGACGCGGTTGCTTTCCTCGAAGGCGGCCGCTGGCAGGGTGTCCCACGGCAACGGGTTGGCCAGATCCGACTCGCCGATTTCCGGCATATCGGTGAGCGAGGGGATCACGATATCGGCCTTGACCCCTTCGAGCTGGGTCGACTTGCCGCTGGGCCGATAGAACTTGCTGATGGTCACTTTCAAGGCACCTGGATCGGAGTCGGGGACGAGTCCTTCGCCTTGCATGACCCTGGCCAGCGGGACAATCGTTTGCACGGTGCCCTTGCCAAAGGTGGCGGTGTCGCCGACGATGACGGCACGGCCGTAATCCTGCAAGGCACCGGCCAGAATCTCCGACGCCGAAGCGCTCAAGCGGCTGGTGAGAACCAGCAGCGGCCCGTCGTAGGCAACCTTGCCGTCGCGGTCGCGGCCGACTTCCACGCGGCCTTCGAGGTTGCGCGTCTGCACCACCGGGCCGGACGGGATGAACAGGCCGGTTAGATCAATGGCCTCCTTGAGCGAACCGCCGCCGTTGCGCCGCAGGTCGAGGATGATACCGGTGACTTTTTCCTCCTTCAGCTTGGTCAACAGGCGGGCGACATCGGCGGATGCGGACGTCGGTGGTTCGGTGGCGGTGCCTTCGCCGGCGTAAAACCCGGGCAAGTCGATGACGCCGACGCGCTGGGTTTTGTCGCCGACGGGCAGGTCGATGACTTGGGCCTTGGCCTGTTGGTCTTCGAGTTTGATTTCCTCGCGCACGAGGGAGATCGTCTTGCGGACGCTGTCGTCGCTGGCACTGACGGGGATGATGTTGAGGAAAACCGGGCTGTCCTTTTTGCCACGGATGAGTTCGACGGTTTGGGGCAGCGGCAGATCGACCAGATCGGTGAACTCGTCGCCATCTTTCTGGGCGACGCCCACAATGCGGTCACCAATCTTGATGAGGCCGCTGCGGGCGGCGGGCCCGCCGGGAACCAGTTCCATGATTTTGCAATATCCGTCCTGCGAGCGCAGCGATGCGCCGATGCCGATGAGGGACAATTTCATGGCGGTTTCGAAGCTTTTGAGCTGCTCCGGGCCCATGTAATCCGAATGCGGATCATAGACTTGGGCGAGAGCCTCCAGATACAGCTCGAGCACCGCCTTGTCGGTCATTTTGTGCATCGTCTCGGCGCTGCGGGCCGCACGATGGCCGAGGGTTTTGACGATGTCGGAATCCTTTTTTCCGGCGAGTTTTTCCTGCAGGTAGTCGTAGCGCAACTGCTGGCGCCAGAGGGATTGGGCGGCGGCGAGATCGGCCGGGCGCGCGGCATCCTTGCGATCGTAGGAAAATTTTTCATCGGATGTGAACTCGAAGGCCGCGCCATCGAGCAACTCTTTGGCGAACGCGACGCGTTGGTCGAGGCGTTCGAGGAAGTGTTTGAAAACGACGTGGGCGAGGCTCGAGTCGCCCAGGGTGCGGGTGGCTTCGGCCAGCGTCGGGCGCAGCAGCGCGAAGGCATCGATGTCCTCTTGCAGGAACAACAGGTGGGCTCCATCGAGCGCGTCGAGGTAGCGGTCGAGAAACTTGTCGGCCAGCTTGGCGTTGAGTTGCTGGTGGGCGAACTGCGAGCTCTCCAATATCTTGGAGGTCAGGATGGTCACGGCGGCATCGGTCGCATTGGCACTCAATGGGTCGGTCGCCGGGCGCTCGGCCTCGGCGGCAGCGGCGGCGGCGAGCAAGCTCGTGCTGATCGAGAAAGCGGGCAGGAGGAATTTAAACAAAGGTTTCATGAGGGTACAAAAACGCGGGCAGGCAACCATCGTGCCGGAACTTCCCGCGTATCGAAAAATTTCCGGCCAAGGAGTCACCCCCGGCGATGTAGAACGATCCACGACGCCCGACCTGTCTGGAATTTTCATTTTCCTCCCGGCCGCACGTGGACTCGGGCATCAAGTTAAGGGCATGTCGGTGACTGCTCGCGAGGAATTCCTCCCCTGGAGCAATGAGTCCCTCAGTCCCGCTTCCGCCGCAGCAGGCCGGCGGCCAGCAGCAAGCCGGCCAGGGCGGTGGTGGGCTCGGGGACGGTGGTGTAGGTCAGGTAACTGCCGTCGATCGAGAAAGTGCCGACGCTGTTGACCGGGTAGGCACCGGTATCAACGCTGGCGAAGGAACCGCTGAAGCCGGACCCGAAGATGGCGGTCATCGCCCATTGACGGGTGACCCACTGCGCGCTCCAGAAGGAGTCGCTCATATCGACCGCCGGACCGAAGACGATCTTGAAGACCGTGCTGCCGGTATCGACGGTGGTGGACCCTCCACCACCCACCATGTCGAAGGCGGTGCCAACCTGGTTTTCATTCATCGACCACTCGAAGACCGAGCCCGAGGCGAAATTGAGTGTGCTGGACTGATTTAGCGTGGCCGGAGCAGACGGTGCACCCGGCGCATCCGGTGCCCCCGGTGCGAGCGTACCGCCGGAGTTGATGGTGATGGCGCCACCGACGGTGCCGGTGCCGGCGAGCGTGCCGGAGACCGAAACGGCACTGCCGGACAGGCTGCCATTGACCACCAAGATGCCGGCGGTCACGGCGGTGGTGCCGTCGTACGTGTTGCTGCCGGAAAGCGTGAGGCTGCCCGCGCCGGATTTCGCCAGCGACCCGCCGGAACTGGTCAGCGCCGTGGCCCAGGTCACATCCTGGCTGTTGGTGTCGACCTTGTAGGCCTGGCTGGCCCCGCTGCTGAAGCGGCCCGAGTAGTCGGTGGTGTTGCTGGCGCTGTATTGCAGGGTGCCGCCGCCGAAGTCGAGGGTGCCGCTGCTGCCCACAGCGGCGCTGGAGCCCAGATTGAGGATGCCGCCGTTGATGGCGGTGCCGCCGGTATACGTGTTGGTGCCTGCGAGCGAGAGCGTGCCGCCACTGAGGGTGACTGAGCCGCCGCCGCTGATGTCGTTGCTGACCGCGCCGCCGTAGGAATCGCTGCGGTCGAACACCAGCGTGGCACTATTAGTCACCGCGCCGCTGCCGAGCGTGCCGCTGCTGCCGCCGGCCCCGATTTGCAGGGTACCGGCCGAAATTGTGGTGGTGCCGGTGTAGCTGTTGCTGCCGGACAGGATCTGGGTGGACGCGCCGTCCTTGACCAACGCCCCGCCGCTGCCGGAAATCGCCCCCGCAAAGGTGGTGGTGCCCGTGGTGGCGCCGACCGTCAGGGTGCTGGCTGCCAACGCCACCGTGGAAGTCGATAGCCCCGTGAGCGAGGCGATTTGTTGGCTGGCACCGAGAGTCAGGTTGGAACTGCCGCTGCCGGTGGCGTCCATGATGACGTCCGAGCGGGTGGCGGTGGGCAGGGCACCAGTGACATTGGCGATGAGGGAGCCGGCGTTGCGGATGTAGGTCGGGCCGCTGTAGCTGTTGGCGCTGCTGAGGGTAGTGGTGGAGGCGTCGACGACGAGGTCGGAATTGGCGGAGGCGCCGGTGATGGTGCCGGTGATGTTGAAAGTGCCGCCCTGCAGGACCAGCACGCTGCCGTCCTTGGTGAGAGTGCCGCTGAGGGTCACCGTGCCGCCGCTGGTGTTGTGCAGAACCCCCTGGTCGGCGCTCACCGTGATATTATTGGCGTAGGTGGCGCCGCCGGAGCCACTGCCGAATTGCAACACCGAGGCCGCGCTGGCCGAGCCGTCGAGGGTGATTGCGCCGCTGCCCAGGCTGCCTGCGGTGGCCACCGCCAAAGTCGCGCTGCTACCGATTTCGATGGGGCCGCTGAAGCCGGTATTGGTGCCAGCGAGGGTCAACGGGCCGGAAACGGCGACTTTGCCCGTGCCGCTGATGGCACCGCTGTAGGTGCCCGCCGAGCTCTGCGTGAAATTGAAGGTGGCACCGCTGGCGACCGCCAGGCTGGCACCGGCGTTGGCGGCGGTGCCGGTGGCGGTGCCCGCATTGATGATCGTCGGGGCGGTGTTGCTGCTGCCAGCCATCACAAGGAAACCGGAGCCGTCCTTGTGGAGGCCGTAGCTCCCGCTGATGGCACCTGAGAGGGTGAGGGTTTGGCCACTATCGACGGACACCCCTGAGCTGACATTGTTGACGACGATGGAGTTGCCCAAACTGAGGGTTGAGGAAATATCGAGCACGCCGCCACTGAAGGTGAGAGTGCCTGAGCCCACCGCCGCGGCGGCACCAATCGAAACCGTGCCGGCCGCGAAGGTGGTGCCGCCGGAATAGATGTTGGTGCCGCTGAGGGTGAGCGTACCGCTGCCGACCTTGGCCAGCGCGCCAGCGCCGGAGATGTCGCCCTCATGGGTGAGCGTGTAACCGTTGGTGTCGATCGTGCCGGTGATGCCGGAGTTCAGGACATAAGAGCGGGCGGTGGTGACGTCGGCGGCAAGCTGTTCGGTCGCATTGCCGGAGAAAATGAGTTCGCCGTTGGGCTGGCCGCCGATGTAAGGGCCCAAACTTTGGCCGGACTTGATGGTGATGGTACCGGCATTCAGCGTGATATTGCCTTCAAAAGTGTTGCTGCCGAGCAACTCCAGGGTGCCGCTGCCGGTCTTGGTGAAGCCGCCGGTGCCGGCCATGATGCCGCTGTAGGTCAGGGTTTGGCTGGGGGCCACGTCCAGCGTGCTGTCAACCGCCAGTGAAATGCCGCGGTTGCTATTCAAGGTGAAGCCGGTGGTGGCGGATAAAGTGCCGCCATTGAGCACCAACTGGTTCGCCGTGGCGGATCCGGGTACCGCGCCCAGCCCGCTATCGGCGGCGAGACTCAATGTACCGCCGGTGATCGTCGTTGCGCCGGTGTAAGTGTTGGTGGCGAAGACCGTCATGGTGCCCAAGCCGACCTTGTTGAGGGAGCCTGCACCGGAAATGACGCCATACATATCAAGCACAAAATTGTTAGTATCGGCATTGGCGGTGGCACCGCTGTCGATGACCCAGCCGCGGGCGACGTTCCGATAGGCATTGGATTTCAGCGTGGCATTGCCCGCGTATTCCAGGTAATTCGTGCTCGATTGATCGCCCATGCTGGCGGCGCTACCGATGATCAAGGTGCCGGCGGCGAGGATGGTCTTGCCTGAGTAGGTGCTGGTGCCGGTGAGGGTGAGGGTGCCCGCGCCAGTCTTGGTGAGGGTGCCAGTGCCACCGATTGCATTGGCGTAGCTATTGCTGCTCGCCACATTGAATGTGAGGTTGCCGTTGTTGGTGACGCCCGAACTGGTGGCGATGGACCCGTCGTCGACGCCGTCGCCGATTTGCAAGGTGCCGCCGGAATTGATGGTGGTCACGCCGGTGAAGGTATTGGCACCGTCGAGGACGAGAGTGCCTGCTCCCGCCTTGGTCAGTGCGCCGAGGCCGGAAATGACCCCGTCGTGCTCGAGGGTGAAGCCGTTGGTGTCGATGGTACCGGTGCTACCGGAGTTGAGCGCGACGGTGCGGGTGGTGGAGACATCAGCGGCCAACTTTTCGGTGGCGCTGCCGGTGAAGGTCAGGCTGCCGTAGCCGCTGCCGTAGTTGCCAAGACTCGCGTCGGTACTGATGACGATAGTGCCGGCGCTGAGGGCGATGCCTCCGTCGAACGTGTTGCGGCCCGAGAGCACCAGGGTGCCGTCGCCGGTCTTGGTGAAGCCGCCGGCACCGGTCATGATGCCGCCGTAGGTCAGGGTTTTGGTGGCGGTCACGTCGAAGCCGCTGGTGCTGGCCAGCGCGATGCCGCGGTTGCTGTTCAAGGTAACGTCCACGGTGGCGGCCAAGGCTCCGCCGTTGAGGACCAATTGGCCCGCCGTGGCGGATCCCGGCGCGGTGCCCAGGCCGCTGTCTGCTATGAGGCTCAACGTGCCGGCGCTAATGGTTGTCGTGCCGGTGTAGGTGTTGACCTGGGTCATCGCCAGGGTACCCGTGCCTAGTTTGTTGAGTCCGCCGGCACCGGAAACGACGCCACCACGGGTAAACGTGTGGCTGTTGGTGTCGATGTTGGCGGTCGCGCCGCTGTTGATGACCCAGGAGCGGGATCCGCTCAGGTCCACGTCGGAGGTCAGGGTGCCGGTGCCCGCAAACGTCAAATTGCCCGTCGACCCGCCCATGCTGCTGATACTCGTGAGGATCAAGGTGCCGCCGGCGAGCGTGGTGCCGCCGGTGTAGGTGTTGGTGCCGGAGAGTCTGAGCGAGCCCGCGCCGGTCTTGGTCAGGATGCCGGTGCCGTCGATGACGCTGGTGTAGGTCTGCGCCGTGCCAACCACATTGAACACCAGGGAGCTATCGTTGGTGATGCCCGAACTGCTGATGATGGTGCCGTCCGTGGTGCCGTCGCCGAGTTGCAAGGTGCCGGCGCTGATGGTCGTGTGGCCGCCCCAGGTGTTGGTGGCGGTCATGGTCAGTGTGCCCGCGCCACTCTTGGTGAAGGTGCCGCTGCCGCTGATGATCTTGTCGAAGGTGCTGCTGCCCACCAGATCGTACACCAGCGCGCTGTTGTCCACGACGTTGGCGCTGGCGCTGAGCAGGCCGTCGGTCGTGCCGTTGCCGATTTGCAAGGTACCGCCGCTGATGGTGGTGGTTCCGCTGTAGGTGTTCGTACCGGTGAGTGTCAGGGTGCCCGTGCCGGTTTTGGTGAGCGCGCCGAGACCGGAAACCACCCCGGCATTGGTCAGGTCGTAGCCATTGGTATCGACGGTGGCGGTCACTGTGTTATTGATGACATAGCCGCGGGTGACGGTGAAACTGGCATTTGCCTGCAGCGTGCTATTGCCTGTGACGGTGAGCATGCCGCCGACCGCGCCCAGGCTGCTGGCCGAATTGATGGCCAGAGTGCCGGCGCTGATGCTCACGTCGCTGGTGAACGTGTTGGCACCGGACAGCGTGAGAGTGCCCGCGCCCGCCTTGGAAAGGCCGCCGTTGGAGCCGGAAATGATGCCGGAGAATTCCACGTTCGACGCCGTCGTCATGGTATGGGTGGTCCCGTCGAGGTCCACCGTGCCAGTAAACGTCAGCAGTCCGGTATGGGTCGAATTGCCGAGGGTGACGTCCCCGCCCAAGATCAGATTATTGGCCAGGGTGCGTGCCGTCGTCGAGTCCGACGACAACGTGCCGCCGTTGAGGGTGAGAGTATCGGTGGCGACGCTGCCCAACGCGGCGTTGTTGCCAATTTGGAGCACCCCCGCGCTGAGGGTGGTGCCGCCGGTGTAGCTGTTGGCATTGGTGATGGTCAGCGTGCCCGTGCCGGATTTGGCGAGCGAGCCGGTGGTGATGCCGAAGCCGCCGGTTTGCTGCAACACATAGTCACGGGACGAGGAGTTATTGAAGGTGGCGTTGACGGGTGTGACGTTGGTGGTGATGTTGACCGTGACGGTGCCGGTGCCGCTCGCACTGTCGTTGAACAGCGAGGAGTCGCTAGCCAGGAAATACGTGGCAGTGCCCGCAGTGATGAGTTTCCAGTTTGTGACCGCAGCGGTGGTGGTCCAATCACCATCGCCGCCGCCCGCGCCACCACCCCCGGCACCTGTCCAGTAGGGGGTGTCGCCGGTCACCACATAGTCGATCATGCCGGTGTTGTTGGTCAGCAAGCCGGTTTGGCGCACGCCGACGCTCGGACCGCTGACGGCCAAACCACTCAGACTGCCCAAGACGTTGGCATGACTGACGAGATGGTAAGTGCCATTGCTCACCGCGCCGCCCGGCAAGGCAAGAGTGACCGCGCCGGCACCGCCGCTGAGGGTCAGGTTGCCGGTGACGCCGACGGCAGCGGTGCTGGTGTAGCCGCTGAGGGCACCGATGTGGATCGTGCCATCGCTGGTGAAGGTCAGTCCGCCGCCGATGGCGAGCGTGCCGCTGCTGCCGTTGCCTGCGGTGATCATACCGGTCGAGGCCACCGTGACGCTGCCGCCGACGCTGCCGCTGCCGGACAAGGTGGCGCCACCGCTGACGGCCACGGCGGAACTGGCGTTCAGAGACCCGGTGACGTTGAGGGTGCCAGCGCTGATGGTGGTGGCCCCGGTGTAGGTATTGGTGTTGGAGAGGGTCACGACCCCCGCACCGACCTTGGTCAGTGCCTTTGCCGCGACGCTTTCGCCGATAGCGCCGCTCAAGGTCATTTGTGAGACGGTGCTGATGCTGCTATCGGCAGCCAAGGTGATGGCCCCGCTGAAGCTGGCGGCCGTGCCGTCGCTGTTGATGAGCGCGCCTCCTGTCGAGATTCCGGTGCCGCTGAGGGTCAATGCTTCCGCGCCGATCGTCTGGCCGAGCAGGTCGAGCACCGCGCCAGATGCCACGATGGTGCCGCCGGTGGTGCTGCCCAAGGCGGCGGCGTTGCCGAGTTTGAGGGTGCCGGCGCTGATGGTGGTGGTGCCGGTGTACGTGTTGGTGCCGGCGAGGGTGAGGCTGCCGGTGCCCGCCTTGGTCAGACCGAGGGTGCCGCCGCCGGTCCCGTTTTGGAGCACCCCGGCAAAGCTGCCGGTCAGGTTGGTCGAGTTGCCGACGGTGAGGGTGGCGGCGCTGGCGTTGGCATTTTCGACGCCTGGCGATCCGAGTGTGGCATTGCTGTTCAGATTGGAAACCACCACGCTGTTGCCATTGAGCCGCAGGGTGCCGGTGCTGCCGACCCCGAAGGTTATGGCATTTTCCGATCCCGCTGTGGCGTTGAGTGCACCAGCGTTGCCCAGTTGCAGGACCCCGGCATTGAGGGTGACCCCGCCGGTGAAGCTGCCCGCCGCTGCGAGCGTCAATTGACCGGCACCTTGCTTTGTGAATCCGGTGGCGCTGCCGCTAAGGGCACCGAGAGTGAGATTGGTGCCGGCGGCCGGGTTGAAGGTAGCGGCACCCGTGAGAGTGGTGGCCCCGAAGGTCAGACCGACGGTACCGCTGGCGACGTTGGGGCCAACCGCCAGGCTGAGTGTTTGCGCGCCGAGCGAGAGGGTTCCCAAGGTGTCGGTGACGCCTGCGCCAGAGGTCAGGCGGCCTGTGGTGATGGTGGTGTTGGCGGAAACCGTGGTGTTGCGGTTGAATGCCAAGCCAGT
>CAIVSK010000021.1 GCA_903908495.1 Akkermansiaceae bacterium | reverse complement strand
TTTCCACAGGCCGGATGGGAACTGGTTCAAGTTAACTACACCAATGTGGTGGCCTATCCTGCTGTCTGGCTGGTGCGCAAATGGCGGCGTTGGCGTTCACGACCCGGCAACGTGAACACCCACCGTGCCGAGGACCAGCCGCTTCCCCGGTGGTTAAACACCCTGCTGCGGGAAATCCTGGTGCGTTTGGCCTTGGTGCGGCTGCCGTTCCCCTTTGGGGTCAGCTTGGTGCTGGTGGCACGCCGTCGGCAGTAATGTTTTCAACGTACGATTCGTGCGGCGGCGATCCGGCGTCCTTGGGGATCGAGCAAGAGGGCGAGCAGTTGGCCGGACAGCGACGGGGCGCGGTTATAATCCACGCTGATTCGAATAATTCCGGGAGGTGCAACTGCCGGCCAGGCGGATGTTTGCCGGGCGCCGATGACACGGCCCGTTTCATCCAACGGTGTGATGGCGAGAGCTGCATTGGCCGCGGACAACGTCAGCCGATGAATGCGTTTAACTCCAATCATCTCCCATAATTGGATGGTATTAATGGCGCGATCCGGCGCGATTAGCACGAGCTCGAGTCTTTGGTTGTGCGGTTCGTCTGCATTCGACGAAATCATTCCTGTGAAAAGTGGGGCGATTACGCGATCCCGGTGTACCCAGAACGCATAGCCGTCGACTTCGAAGGATCGCTGAAAATTGTGACTCAAATAGTCCACCAGCTCTCCCTGTGGTGGGAAGCCTTGCTGGATGAGAAATCGCAGCGTATCGAGTTGCACCACGAGAACGGCCCGCGGATCAGCCCGGAGGCTATCGATGATTTCGCGTTGCTGTTGGGAGGAGAGCAGTGAAAACCAATGGGTGGCATTGGCCAGCGTGGGGGTCGGACGGCCCGTCCAAAGGTTCAGGCTGTAGCTGCCAGGCAAACTGAAGAGCACCCCGGCATGGACCCGGGCGTTTTCCGTCATCAGGCGCAGGCCAAACGCAGGGTTGTCGGGGATGATGATACTTTCCGCGCCTGGCAGGCCCAGGGGTTCTCCGGCCTGCTGGTTGTTCCAACCGGTTTGCAGCAATTTGCCGCACATAAACCCGCCCAACGCGAAGGCCCCCGCTGCGCCCGCGTATGCCACGACATGCCGGGATCGCGCGACCGTCGGAGCAAGTGCCAGCCAGCCATCCCGGGTGGCGAGCGCCAGAAGCGGCACCCACAGAAACGTCCCCCAGTTGATTTGGCTGCCGGCCACAGGATAGGCATGGAGAGACTGCAGCACCAAGACCAACGCCAGCCACTGTCGAGTGCGTGCATCGCTCAGACCTTCTGGATCGCGGCGCATCGGCAGGGCGCAGATACCTGCGAGGCCAATACCATAAGACATTCCGAATGCCGCTAGGCTGATTGGCAGCATCTGCAGCGCGGCGAGCATAAAGGCCGTTGCTGCCAGAAATCGGGCGGCGATGACATTGCCAAGAACGTAGGAAGAAGCCGGCCGCCACTGCGCCCACCAAATCAAAACGAATCCGGCGATCGCTATGGGCAGCGCACTAGGCTTCCAATCAAACGGAAAAGAATAGACAGCGGGATGCCGCAGCGGATCAAGCACCACGCCAGACAACAAGGCGTACAAACTGGTGCCGCGGGCGAGCACCGTGGCCAGTGTGATCAACGTTACTGCAGCCATACCCCCAAGCAAACCGAGCCACTCCCTCCTTGAGGCTTCCGATGGCCGCGAGGTGCGAGCCGCCAGCAGTACGCCCAAGCCACCCAGCGAGGCGATCATCGCGAATTGCCGTACCCAATCCTGCCCGAGCAGGGAGTGCATTAGAAACCATGGCAGCAATGCCAGCACCGCCGCCGCGAGCCATTCGCTTGCGCGACGCCGGTGGGTGTTCGGCGAGCGGATCGCGAGCCATATGACCGCGGCGATCAGCAGCAGGCCCCCCACGTTGATTTTGATGAGAGCGAGCGCGGCGCCAATGGCGCCCACGAGCGCGGCTAGGGCCGGTCTTCGTGCGATGTCCCGTGTCGCGCCGATCCAGGCGGCCAGCGCCACCAACAGGGACACAGCGCCGCCGGGATGGCCGGGTTCATGGATCATCACCCACAGGTACGTGAAAACACCGGCGAGGGTGAAGGCCGTCGCACCTGACGACCGCGTGCGACGCCAAACCAGCAGGGCACATATCCAGGCGGTGGCGCCCCACTGGACTAGGGTGAGCAGACGACTGTTGGTGCTGGTCCATGCAAAACCCAGGAGTCGGTGCAGGGCGTCATAAGCCACATAGAAAAACGGACCGTATTGCGCATAAACCCTGTCGTAGAGGGCGCCGTGCTCAGCGAAGTTTTTCAACGAGATGAGCACATAGCCTTCATCGTCGTAGACCATGAAGGTGGCGAACAGCAGCCAGTAACCGGCGGTGATGAGCCCCACCGCCAAGAGGGCGAGTCCCGTCCAACCGATCGCGTGTTTGACCAGGGCCGTCCGTTTACCGCCTGATGCCATAAGGGAGCCGTTCACGCGCCGCCCATCTTGCTGGATCTAACCGGCATAAATCAATCGCGGGTTGCGGGTTTTTATCTGCGCCTCGGTTTTGGGGCCGCTCAGCGCACCAAGCGCAGTTCTCCCAAGGCGCGGCCGTCGGATGCCCGCAGCACCACCAACAAATGTGCGGCTAGCATGGGCCGGGGCAGGAGCGGAAATTCTACGGAAATTCGCGTCGGCCGGGTGAGACGCGGTATTACGGAGAGGATTTGGATCGGACCGGCTGGCACTCCCGCCTCGTTGATGGGCGTCAACCATGCCGGATGGGCCGCGTTGATTGGGGTTTTTTCCAGCAGGCCATAGGGCGGGAACAAATCCCTGACCTCAACCCAGGCGACCGGTTGATCAGTGGAACTGACGACCAGTTCAAGACGATGAAGCGCACCAGCGGCGCCGGGGGAGAGGCGGGCGGTGCCATAAAGGGCGAGTGTTCGACCGCGATGCACCCCACAGCTCGTAGTCATCGATCTGCAGCACCGGCTCGAAGTCGGCCATCAGGTAATCGAACAAAGGACCGGTGGTGGCGAAACCGCTGGAATGAAGAAAATCCACGACGAACC
>CAIVSK010000020.1 GCA_903908495.1 Akkermansiaceae bacterium | reverse complement strand
GGCCGCACGCCCGGCGACGTGGAACTGGCGCGGGTGGCGCTGGAAAAAACCTATCGCGACAAGGGATTCCAGACCGTGTCGGTGCTCATTCCGCAGCAGGACCCGCGCTGCGGCGTCATCCGGCTGGAAGTCGTCGAGGGCAAGGTCGGCCGACTGCGGGTCAACGGCGCGCGGTTTTTCCTGCCCAGCCAGATCAAGCGCGAGGCACCGTCGCTGGCCGAGGGCGCGGTGCCGGACATGAACCAGGTCAGCAAGGAAATCGTCGGACTCAACCGCCTGGCCGACCGGCGGGTCACCCCGGTGCTGCGCCAGGGCGTGGAGACGGGCACGGTGGATATTGATCTCAACGTGGAGGACAAGCGGCCGTTGCACGGTTCGCTGGAGCTCAACAACCGCTACAGTTCCAACACCACCGAGTTGCGCGTCGATGGCGGGCTGAGTTATAGCAACCTGTTTCAACTCGGGCACACCGCGGGTGTGAATTTCCAGGTCGCTCCGGAAAACGTGCATGATGCCATGGTTTTCTCGGGCTACTATCTGGCCCGCGTGTCCGATGGCATCAGCCTGATGCTCCAGGGCACCAAACAAAACAGCGACGTCTCAACCCTCGGCGGTGCCGCCGTCGGCGGACGCGGCGAAATCCTCGGGCTGCGCGTGCTGCGCGACTTGCCGGGCACCGCGCATTTCTCCCAAAACTTCAACTTCGGCATCGACTACAAGCATTTTGACGAAAACATCGTCATCGGCCCGAGCACCATCGCCTCCCCCATCGAATACTATCCGCTGAGCTCCAGTTACGGCGCCTCATGGCTGACCGATAACAGCTTCACCGAGTTCAACACCTCGCTCAATTTCCACCTGCGCGGCCTCGGCAGCGGCGGCAAGGACTACGCCAACAAGCGCTACAACGCCGATGGCAGTTATGTGTATATCCGCAGCGACCTCGCCCACACCCACGACCTCAGCGGCGGCTCGCAGGTGTTTGGCAAGATCCAGGGCCAGCTCGCCAGCCAGCCGCTGGTCAATGGCGAACAATTCGCCGGCGGCGGCCTCGGCACCGCCCGCGGCTACCTCGAAGGCACCGCCCTCGGTGACAACGGCCTCTTCGGCAGCGCCGAATTCCGCAGCCCCTCGCTCATCGGTGTGCCCAACAAGACCGGCGCGCGCGCCGACGAATGGCGCTTCCTCGCCTTCGCCGATGCCGGAGTGCTGGGATTGTGCAACGCCCTGCCCGGCCAGATCCAAAGCTATTCCTTCGCCAGCGCCGGTGCGGGCATGCGCTTCAAGCTTCACTCCCGCTACAACGGCTCGATCGACGCCGCTGTGCCGTTCATCAGCCAAACCGACGCCAACGCCGGCGACGTCCGCATCACCTTCCGCGGGTGGGCGGAATTCTAAAAGCCTACAATCTATTTATGCACCTCCACCCGAACCTAATCCTTCTGAACAACTCGCAGATTGACCGCAGAGCCGCAAAGCACGCCAAGGGTCGCAAAGGGGGAATGGCGATCGATGAATTGCAGCCATCGTATCCGTGCAATCCTCTTCAATCTGTGCAATCCGTGGTAAAATACGCCACTGCAAGCGCTTCCCTTTTCAGACTAACGCTATTTGCCGGCCTCTGCCTCGCCGCCCTCCCCCTGCAAGCGGCCGAGGCGTGGTGGAACCGCGCCTGGACCCAGCGCCAGCCGCTCACCCTCGACACCGGTGCCGATGCCGCCGCTCTAACCGATACGCCAGGGGCCGCCACGGTGCTGCTGCGCCTGTCCGACGCCAATTTCCACTTTACCGATGCCCGCGACAATGGCAGCGACCTGCGCTTCGTCGCCGCGGATGGCAAGACGGTCCTGCCCTACCAGATCGAGAGTTATGACAATGTGCTCAACGAAGGCTTCGTCTGGGTCAAGGTGCCCGAGGTGAAAGCCGCAGCCAAGGAAACCATTTTCCTCTATTATGGCAACAGCGACGCCGCGATGCCGCCGGCTGCAGCAGCCACCGAGGCATTCGACGCCGACAGCGTGCTGGTCTATCACTTTTCCGGACGCGGCAGCGCGCCCGCCGATGCCACCGCCAACGGCAACAACGCGGAAACCGTTGGCCAGACCGCCGATGGCTCGCTCATCGGCAGCGGCCTGCGCTTGGCGGGTGCCGCACCGATCACCATCCCTAACACCGCCTCTCTGGCCTGGAAGCAGGCCCAGCCGCTCACCCTCACCGTGTGGATCAAACCCCCGGCGTTGCAGGCCAACGCGGTCATCGCCAGCCGCAGCGATGGCACCTCGTCATTCCGTCTGTTGCTAGACCAAGGCGTGCCGGTGCTTGAAACCGCCACGGCAGGCAGCCCGCTGCGCAGCCAGCCGGGGGCGGCGGTGGCGGCCGGTGCCTGGAGCCAGCTCGCCGTCGTCGCCGATGGCAAGACGCTGCGGCTCTTTGTCAATGGCGCGGCCTACGCCAGTGCCGACGCCAATCTGCCCGCCCTCGCCTCGCCGCTCATTCTCGGCGGGCTTGCCACGGCGACCCCCGGCACCAGCAACTTCACCGGCGAACTCGATGAGTTGTCGATCTCGCGGATCGCCCGTCCGGACAGTTGGATCAAACTGGGCGCGGTCAACCAGGGCGGCAGCGATGCCGGGCTGCGGACTCTTTCATTAGGCGCGGTGGAGGGCGACGTTGCCAAGGCACCGAGCAAGTTCATGGAGCATCTCTCGCTGTTCAAGGACATTGCCGGCAACATGATGTTCGACGGCTGGATCGCGGTGGGCATCTGCGCGGTGATGATCGTCATCGGCTGGACCGTGGCCATCCGCAAGTTTCTCTATCTGAACTCCATCGACAAGGGGACCAAGGTGTTTCTCGAGCAGTGGAAGGCACTCTCCACCGACCTCACCGCACTCAATCCCGAGGACGAAAACGCCGTCGGCACCCTCGACGGCCGCGGCAACGCGTCCGAGCAAGGGCTCCTCGAGAAATCCCCGCTTTTCCATATCTATAACATCGGCTCCGAGGAGATCCGCCACCGCCTCGCCAAGGACGGCAGCCGCGTCCAGGGACTCTCCGGCCGCTCGATCCAGGCCATCCGCGCCAGCCTCGATGCCGGCCTGGTCCATGAAAGCCACCGCCTCACCGACGGCCTCATCTATCTGACCATCAGCATCGCCGGCGGCCCGTACGTCGGATTGCTCGGCACGGTGGTCGGCGTCATGATCACCTTCGCCATCATCGCCCGCTCCGGCGAGGTCAATGTCAACTCGATCGCCCCCGGCATCGCCTCCGCCCTGCTCGCCACCGTGGTCGGCCTGGTGGTGGCCATTCCCGCCCTCTTCATCTACAGTTATCTCAACGGCCGAATCAAGAACTCGCTGGCCCTGATGCAGGTGTTCATCGACGAGTTCGTGGCAAAAATGGCCGAGTTCTACCGCCCCGCCCAGGAACCCGACGCCACCACCGACAAGTCCCGGTAAAACCTGAACGTCCCGCCACGGACAACCGACAACGGACAACGGACCACCGACAACTCTTCATCCCCAATGGCCTCCGCCGACGAAAAAAGCTACGACGATATCAACGTCACCCCGATGGTGGACCTCTATCTGGTGCTGCTGCTCATCTTCATCATCATGACCACCGCCAGCGTGCAGGGCGTCAAGGTCAACCTGCCCAGCGCCAGCAAGGCGGCCGCCGCCAAGCTGGACACACCCAAGACCCAGGCCATCACCATCGACACCGAGGGCAAGATCCGCCTCAACACATTGCCGGTGACCCTGGCCGAACTCGAAACCAAACTCGGCCAGCTCAAGGCCGCCATCCCGGCGCTGCCCGTGGTGGTGCGCGGCGACCGCCAGAGCCAATACCAAGGAGTCATGGACGTGCTCGATGTGCTGGGCCGCGTCGGCATCAACCAGATCGGCCTCGCCACCCAGCCCGCTGCATCCGGCAAATAATTTTTCCCACCATGAAGACGCAACTATCAATATCCCCGGCCCCGAACAAGAAGCGGCTCATCATCGGCATCCTGCTCACCGGTGTCTTGGCAGGCGGAGTGATTTCATTCCTTAACTCGCCGGCGGAAACCAGTCGTCCCCCGGCGAAGAAGAATGACATCGTGTCCATCACGTTGCCTCCACCGCCGCCACCCAAGGTTGAGCCGCCGCCTCCGCCCAAGGCAGCGCCGCCCAAGGAGGAGATGGTCGAACAGGACCCCGTCGACAAGGTCGAGGCTCCGGATGAAACCGCAGCCAGCGATCCTGCGGACGAGGCGTTAGGCACCAACATCGCCGGCAACGGCCCGGACATGGGGCTGCGCGCCGGCTCCGGCAGCGGCACCCGCAATCGCATCGGCGGCGGCCGCCACGGCGGCAAATGGGACAGCTTCGCGGTGAAAGTGCAAAACACCATCGCCGAAACCCTGCGCCAGAATGCCGGCACCCGCAACGCCGCGTTCAGCATGAAGGTGCTGGTGTGGGCCGACTCCAACGGCCGCATCACCCGCGCCACCCCGGTGGGCTCGTCCGGCAATGCCACCGTCGACCAAGCCGTCAAAAACCAGGTCTTCGCCGGATTGCAACTGCCGGAAGCTCCGCCCGCCGACATGCCCATGCCTATCAACATGCGCATCTCCGCCCGCAAGGGGTC
>CAIVSK010000019.1 GCA_903908495.1 Akkermansiaceae bacterium | reverse complement strand
CGGCAACACGGTGACGACGAACACCTCCACGGTGACGCTGGCGATTTCAAACAACGCGGGTCCGGGCGGCAACCTGAGCGGCACCTTGACCGAGGCTGCTGCCGCAGGGGTGGCGAGTTTTAGTGGCAATGGCTTGCAGATTGATAAGATAGGCACCGGCTACACGCTCAGCGCGACGGATGGCACGCTGACCAGTGCGACGAGTAGCGCATTCAATATCACAGTGGGCAGCTTGGATCACTTTTCAATTTCGTCCATTGCCTCGCTGCAAACAGCGGGCACGGCCATCACGGGCGTCATCCTCACGGCGCAGGATGTGGGCAACAACACGGTGACGAGTTATGTGAGCACGGTGACCTACAGCGGCACGGCGGGCATCAGCGGGACTTCGACGGCGTTTACTGCAGGCCAGCTGCCGGGGGTGAGCGTGACGCCAATCACGGCGGGCAGTGGTTTGACGTTCATTATCACCGGATCTAGCAAAATTGGCACGACGACCCTCACGACGGTCAATCCGGGCGCGATCACCTTATTCGTCGTGAGTGCCGCATCGCCGCAGACGGCTGGGGTGGCATTCAGCGCCAGGGTGACGGCCAAGGACTCCAATAACAACACGGTGACCACTGACAGTGCGACGGTGGTGACGCTGACCAGCAGCGGCAGCGCACAGTTTGATAGTCACGGCAATGGGACGTTTGGCGACACCACCAAGACGCTTGCCGCCGGCACATTCACCATCAGCACCAAGGACGCAGTGGTGGAATCGGTGACGCTTACGGCCACATCGAGCGGCGGCAAGACCGGCACCAGTTCGGTCATCACGATCATGAACGGGTATTTCGGGGCCTGGATCACCACCAACTACCCGGGTCTGACAGGCAGCAACGCGCTGCCGGGTGCCGACCCGGATGGCGATGGGCTGACCAACTTGCAAGAATACGCATTCGGCACCAATCCGACCACCAGCGGGGCCACCATTGCCTATACGGGCACTTTGCTCACCTCGTCCGGTCCGCCGTATGCCGCCAATTTTGCCAGCGGCAGCGGGTGGGATTTCCGCGCGGTGTTCTGCCGCCGGGTGAACTTTTCGGCATTGGGGCTGAGCTACACGCTGCAGTTCAGCGCGGACAATGTGGTGTGGGTGGACAGCACGGCCACGCCAAGCGTGTTGGTCACCGATGCGGGCGGTGTGATGCAAGCGGTCTATGTCCACTACCCCTTGTTCATCCGCCCCGGGGGGGTGGTGAAAAAGGCCCAGTTCTTCCGGGTGGGAGTTTCGATGGCACCTTGAGTCCAATAATCCATCTAACATCCTCCCCTTTTATTACATCATGAAAGCCAAACTTCGGAATTCTGCGGCACTTGTCACCCTCGCTCTGATCGGATCCGCATCGGCGGATATCATCTATAGCAATCTCCAGAACACCGCCATTCCAACCGGCAGCTGGACCGGCGTGACAATCACCGTCAATGGCGGATCCATCAATCCGTTTTTCGGCGGGGTGGGGGTTGCCAACGACCCGCTGTTGCAACCCGCCCGCACCGGAACCGACCCGCTGGATGCCATTCTGAATCTGTCGGCGGGAACTCTGATCAGTTCCAGCAATGGGGCTCTCAATTTCTCCACCGGGGCTGGCGGCTCGGAGACTCACTTGGGCAGCACCTTCACCGCCGGCACGGAAGGTTACATCGGCTTCAATGCCAACGGCGATTACGGCTGGATGCGGGTGATCTTCACCAACGACACCGGCGGGGCTCTGGTCGAGGACTGGGCCTACGACAGCGCTGGCAGCGGCGGGTCAATCGTTGTCGGTCGGGTGCGGGAAAGTGTGGTGGACGCCACCCACAACCTGGTCACTCTCTCGCCCGCTAGCTCCGAGTCATTCACTCTCGGTTCGGTGCTCGCTGATAAAGGCGGCGGCGTCATCAACAGCGTCAGTAAGACAGGCAATGGCACCACAATCCTCAGCGGCACCAACACATACTCCGGCTTGACAAGCGTCAGCGGCGGAGTCTTGGAAATCAACACTAACAACGCGCTGGGGAATGCGGCCGCCGGTACCATCGTTGCCAGCGGCGGTACGTTGCGCTTGTCCGCAGGGCTGAATTATCCGACGGCCGAAGCGTTGTCGCTCAACGGGGCAGGCTACGATGCGGGCGCGGGACCACTGGGTGCCCTGACCACCGTCGGCAGCGGTACCACGACGTACGCCGGGCGGGTCAACATCGCCACCGACGCGACCATCCACGTCGGTGCCGGCACACTCAACCTCACCGGCGGCATCGAGAAACACTCGACGATTCTAACATTTAGCGGGGGCGGCACGGTAAACGTCACAGATAACGGTATAGCCGGCTCAACTCCCAACTCGGACGTGGTGGTGAATGGAATCAACCTGATCATCGGGACCGCCGATACTTACGTTGGCAGCACATTTATCCAAAACGGCGGCATGATCCATGCCAATGTGGCCAATGCGCTGCCGACCATCGGCGGACGCAGCTCGATCATCATGGATGCCACGGCCGGTAGTTCAAATCTAACACTCGGGGCCAGCCAGTCGATCGCCTCACTCAGCGGTGCCACAACCTCCAGCGTCGCGCTGGGCGGCAACACGTTGACGGTGGGCGCGAGTTCCGGCCTGACGACCTTTGCCGGAGTCATTTCCGGCAATGGTGGTAATCTAACCCTGGACACGGCCGGCAGCACCCTGGTGCTATCCGGTGCCAACTCCTACACCGGGCTCACCACCATCAGTGCGGGCACCCTGGTGGTCAACGGCGACCAGCATTTGGCGAGCGGCAGCGTCTCGGTCTTTGGCAAGCTGGCTGGCACCGGCACGCTGGGTGGGGCCACCACCATCCAATCCGGCGGGACCCTCGCGCCCGGTGAGCTGGGCTCGGTGGGGACCGTGCATCTATCCGGCGATCTGTCATTTGCCAGCGGCTCGATCTTCGAGTGGGACATCAACGCCAACTCGACGACGATGGGTTTCGACATGGTGGGCGCGGGTGGTGCGGTGAATGTCGATACCACCAACACGATCTTCAGGATAGTCATCGGCCCCGGTGTGGATATGAACAATAGTTTCTGGAGCACGCCGTGGGTCACCCGGGAATGGTCGATGGCGGCGATTTTCGGCTCCAACTTCAAGGGGTCCTTTGGAAGTGTGGAGACCAGCGGCGCCCCCGTCAACAGTCTTGGGATTTTCACCATCGGTGACGGCGGCTTGCAGTACACTGAGACGCCCGAGCCCACCAGCGCGGTGGCCGGGTTGCTGCTGGTCGCCGGGTTGCTGCGGCGGCAGCGGTCTTGAGTCTGCTAATCAATTGCGGCATGTCCATTGTTGCCACGTCGATGAAATTTTCAGCGCCGACGGACGTACCCAACGATCTCCCTGCCCGCATGAGACCTCGCCCTGTTCATCCCGTCCTCCGGCTCCTCCCCACTGCGGGGAAATCCTTCACGATTCTTGCCGCCGCTTGTTTGTTAGTTTCCGGCGTCGCGGCACACGCCGCATCCATCCAAACAGACGCAGTCAATAAATCCATCGTCATGGCCGATGCCGCGGGCAGACTCAAGCTCCGGCTGAATTTTGCCGGGCGCTGCTACATCGACCAAGTGCAGGTCAATGGCAAGGAAACCGTCGCCCCCGCCACCGGGGTCTGCACCGGCATCCAGGTCGGCGGTGTTTGGGCCACCACCCGCGGCGCTGTCGGCAATCCCAAGCTCAGCGTCAGTGGCGACGAGGTCACCATCGACGAGATCGACTACGCGGCCGGCGGTGTTTCAGTTAGAGAGAGCTGGCGCTTCAAGGTTGGCGAAACCGGCATCGAGTGGCGCATCACGCGCCAGTATCTGAACGGCGGCACGCTGGAGGATAGTTATTTCCCCGGCTGGGATTTCGCCGGGATTGACACCTGGACCGGCGGCCTGCTGGATACCGGCGGTGTCGCTTGGTTCCGCTATATCGGCACGGGCGCCTCGTTCGGTTGCCATGCCGGATCGGTGAAGTTTTGGCAGGGCGGGCAGGCGCTCAAGGTGACTGCCACCGCCTCCAACAACGCGCATCTGGCGTCGCGGTTTTCGCATCAGCCGTCGGGCTTCATGAGCTTCGCCCAGTCGGTTAGCAGCCAGCCGCTCGCGACCAAGCACGCCCTGCATCGCAGCGTCAACGCGCTGGACGTGTGGGCGCCCTTCAAGGTGACGCCCGGCACCCTGCAGACCACCCTGATGTTAGAAGCGCCCGCTGGCGAGGCCATGCGCTACCGGGGGGATTTCAAGGGACTGGATGGCGCCGCCATCACGGACCTGCTGGATACGATCGGCCGCTACGGGGTGGTGGACCGCGAAATCATGGGCGGCAATGGCTGGCTGACCGGTTGGGTTTGCCTGCACGAGCCGTTTTTCGCGCAAATGGGCCTGGCGCTGGCCGACCCTAACTACACGGCCAACCTGGCGGCGAGTCTGGACGCCTGGCGCGACCACGCGTTGCAGAAGGATGGCCGGGTGTTCTCCCGCTGGCATCACGACACCAGTGACAACATGATGCCCGGAACCTACGATCCGGCCACCGGCTACTATGATTGCGGCTGGGGCTATCTGATGGATTCGCAGTCGGACTATGCCGTCAACGTCGCCGAGCAGTTTGATCTGAGCGGCGACATGGCCTGGCTGCGGGGCCAGAAGGAGCCTTGCGAGCGGGCGCTGGAGTGGCTGTTGGAGCGCGACAGCGACCACAACGGGTTGGTGGAAATGATGACCGATTCCCATACCCAGGGCAAATCCAGCGATTGGTTGGATGTGGTGTGGGCATCGTATGAAAACGCCTTCGTCAACGCCAAGCTTTACTATGCGCTCACGTTGTGGGCCGAGCGCGAACAACTCCTCGGCGATGCCGCGAAATCAAGCCGATATAGCCTCGCTGCCAGCAAGCTCAAGGCGGCGTTCATCCGTCCTGTTAGCCAGGGTGGGTTTTGGGATCCGGACAAGGGCTGGTTCGCCTATTGGCGCGATAAAGACGGCTCGATCCATGGCAATAACCTGGTGACTGCGGTTAACTTCGCCGCCGTCGCCTACGGGCTCTGCAGCGACAGCCAGCGGCAAGTGATTCTCGATGGAACGGAGGCCCGCATGCGCCAGGAGAGCCTGTTTTTCTGGCCATCGTGTTTTTTGCCATACGCAGCGGACGAAGGTGCGGCTGGCGCAAAATTTCCCGAGTACGAGAACGGCGATATTTTCCTGTCGTGGGGCGAACTGGGGGTGCGCGCCTATGCCGGATACCAGCCGGCCACCGCCGTCGCTTACGTGAAGCGGATTCTGGAGCGCTACCGGGTGGACGGGCTTTCCCATCAGCGCTACACCCGCGCCGCCCAGGCTGGTGCCGGAGATGATATTCTGGCGGGCAATTCCATGACCATCGTCGGGCTCTACCGCGATATCTACGGCGTCCGCCCGCAGTGGGACCGCTTGCTTCTCGACCCTCACCTCACCCCGGCCTTGACTGGGACCACGCTCCAATACCGGTTGCGCAACCAAGCCTACGATCTGACGTTGGATACGCCGGGATGCACCGGAGCAGTGATGAACTTCTCAGTGAAGGCAGCGGCCCCGTTTGCCTTCAGCGCCACCGCCGGCATGGTGGCATGGTTCGCCGGAACGGCCGACAAGCCGGCCTTGGAAATTTCCCGGCAGGCATCCGCCAGTGTGAATATCGAGATGCTCGAATGGTCTAACACGCCGGTCGGGACCCGCCGCTGGCAGGAAGCCGCCACCGCCACACCGCCGCTGGGGCATCGGGTGCGCGGCCTGACGGCCAAGGCACCCTACCGGCTCGAAATTGCCGGTGCGGTGGTCGCCACCCTGGTAGCGGACGCGACCGGAGCGGTGACCTTCACCCAAACCGGCGATTGGTCCAGAGCCCAAGTCTTCGTGGTGGAGCCGGCACCGTGATGGGGTACCACCTGACTCGCTTGCCTGACGGCTTGGCGCGGCCGGGCGGCAGCGGATGTTTTTGGTTGAGAAATTGGGATTGGCGGTCCAGCTTGGGCCATGCGCTACACGGAACGATTGCAGCAAAGGATCAATAAAACCGGGTCGCGGCTGTGCGTCGGGCTGGATCCGCGGCCGGGGGATGGCGGGACCGAATTTGTGCGCAATTTCCTCCGCCAGGTGGTGGAGGAAACCGCGCCGTGGGCAGCCGCCTACAAGCCGAACATGGCGTATTTCGAAGCGATGGGGATTGAGGGCATCCGGTTGCTGGAGGACTTGCTGACCACGATGCCCGACGACGTGCCGGTCATTCTCGACGCCAAACGCAGCGATATCGGCGAGACCCAGAAATACTACGCGCAGGGCTATTTCGGCCGCTGGAATGTGGATGCGGTGACGCTCAGTCCATTCCTCGGCTACGATTCGATCGAGCCGTTCCTCGGGTGGGAGGGGAAGGGGATTTACCTGCTGGCCGTCACCTCAAACCCCGGCTCGGCGGATTTTCAACGGCAAACATTGTTAGATGGGAGGGCGGTGTTTGAATTGGTCACCGCCCTGGGGGAACGCGCCAAAGAGGAGGGCCGCGCGACGGATGTCGGCTACGTGGTCGGTTTGACGAATGCCGCGGGGGTGCTCGAGCGGATTCCCGATGCCCCTTTGTTGGTGCCGGGCTTGGGCGCGCAGGGCGGCGACCTGGCGGCGCTGGCCGCCGCCAAGCGCCGGGCTCCCGACGTGATCAATGTGTCGCGCGGCATCCTGTATGCGGCGGATGACCGCGACTTTGCGACGCGGGCGATGGATTGGGCGGAAAAAATCACTGCAGCCTATGCCCATTAAGCGCGTAAAATTTCGTGGCAATTATCCGGCACCCGCGTAATTTCGGCCACGCATGAAGGACACAGGCAATCAGCCCGGTAAATGGGCCCCGGCGCGGCATACGGGATTGCGGCCGCACAAAGGCTGGCCCAAGCGGAATTTGCGGTTTTTCCGCCACCGGATCGTGCCCGGCATGTTTCGCCAGATGGGCGGCGTGGTGCTCGAACCGGTGCTGGAACCGCCACCCGATGGCCGCGTCCGCATCACCTGGATCGGCCATGCCTCGTTTTTCCTGCAATTCGCCGGCCACTCGGTCATCGTCGATCCAAACTGGGCCAACTGGCATGGGCCGGTCAAGCGCCAGCGCCTGCCCGGGCTGCGGCTCAGCGAGGTGCCGGAAGTGGATTTGGTGCTGGTGACCCACGCTCATTTCGACCACTTGCACAAGCCGAGCCTGAGGATATTGCAGGCGCGGGAGGGGATTGTGGTGCCGCGGGGCAGCGCCAAACTGGTCAAGCGCCTCGGGTTTCCGGCGATCCATGAGATGACGGTGTGGGACAGCCTGCACTTCGGCCAGCTTGAAGTGATCCATACCCCGAGCCATCACTGGGGCGCGCGGTTCTTGCACGACACCCACCGCGACTTCGGCGGCTACATCGTGCGGGCCGGCGGCAAGAGCGTGTTTCACTGCGGTGATAGCGCGTACTTCGATGGGTTTGCGGAAATTGGCAGGCGCCACCAGATCGATGTGGCGCTCATGCCCATCGGGGCCTACGACGCGCCGAGCGGCCGCGACGTCCACATGAACCCGGAGGAAGCCGTGCGCGCCTTCGCCGATCTCGGGGCCAAGGTGCTCATTCCCATGCACTACGCCACTTTTTCGTTAGGCAATGAGCCGCTGGCCGAGCCGTTGGAGCGGCTGCTGATGGAGGCCGAGCGATTGGGCATCCGTGAGCGGGTCCTCATTCTGGAGGAGGGCCTGGGCGTCGAGTGGTAGGACCGATTGCCGGGAATAAGTTGCGCGTATGTGCATCGTAGGAGCATGAACCGACGCTTTGCACTTTCCTTGTTGCTGTTTCTGCCCACGCTGGCGTCTTGCGAACCCAAAAAAGCCATGTCCACTGATGCCCAAGTCCCCGCCAAGATGCCCGCTGTGCCGGTCGGCGCCGAAACCGCCACCCTTGGCGGCGGCTGCTTCTGGTGCATCGAGGCCGCCTACCGCCAACTCGACGGCGTCATTTCCGCCACCTCCGGCTATATGGGCGGCTCGGTGAAGAATCCCACCTATGAGCAGGTGTGCGACAAAGCCACCGGCCATGCCGAGGTGGTGCAGGTGGTGTTTGATCCCAAGAAAATCTCCTACGAGCGCATCCTCGCCTGGTTCTGGGACTTGCACGATCCGACCACCCTCAACCGTCAAGGCAACGACGAGGGCCCGCAATACCGCTCGGTCGTTTTCTTCCATTCCGACGCCCAGCGCAAGACTGCCGAGGCATCCAAGGCCGCCATCGCCAAAATCCTCAAGGATCCCGTCGTCACCGAGATCACCAAAGCCACCGACTTCTATCCGGCGGAAAATTACCACCAAAACTATTACTTCGAAAACAAGTCGAAGAACGGCTACTGCAAATACGTCATCGAGCCGAAACTCAAAAAACTCAAGCTCGAGCATTGAGCTGATATGATCTACTTTCCATCCGCTGTGGCCGCTGCTTCGACTCGCAGATAGACAGTGCCTTGAAACGGCGCCTTCACCAGCGGAGTGGTCCCCTGTGGGCCAGACTGAGCGGCGGATGAAAACTTGGTCCCGATCGCGGGAATATCGCGCAGCACCGCGAGGTTGCCCGGCGGGAAATCCACCATCGTCTTGCCCGATAGATTGGCCGCGGGAAATTTAGGAGTGCCGACGCGCACGAAGGTGTTTGCGTCGGGGATGACCATGGTGAGCGTACCTTCAAGTGTGACCAATTTGAGCCAGCGCATGTTGGCAAAGTAGCCGGCGAACTCGGGATAGACCCAATCTTTGAAGCCTGTTTCAGTGGTGTTGTAGGCGGTCTCCCACACACCGAGCGTCCCGCCTTTCAAGCGGTTGCGCCAGACGCGGTACGGGCCATCGCCTAACCAAAGTTTCCTGAGTATCTTTGGTTCCGGATAGTCGAACGCCACGCCAGCCAGCGCTGTCGGC
The DNA here is from genome assembly GCA_903908495.1 of Akkermansiaceae bacterium. GTDB lineage: Bacteria > Verrucomicrobiota > Verrucomicrobiia > Verrucomicrobiales > Akkermansiaceae > Luteolibacter. The sequence continues at coordinate 45,966 of CAIVSK010000019.1, read as the reverse complement.
AGCGTTGGATCCACTGAGTACTCGAGTTTGAGCCAGCCGCTGTCCAGCAATGTCCACTTCGCATTGGGAATGGCCGCGCTGGTCAGCGAGAACGATCGTCCGCCAATCTTGACGGCGAGCAATTGTCCCGTCGCTACCTTGATACGCACCTCGGTGGTGCCCGTCTTCAATTGCAATTCACCGCTTGCCGTGGTCGCCGCCACGGGTGCTCCCGTCGGCACCAATGCTGCTTGCGGCTTCAATGGATAGACCCATGTCCACAATTCGCGGCCCTTGGGATCAGATGCCGTGACCGCCAGAGCATCGGCTTTCTGCCAATCGGCGGGCAGTTTGAGTTGCAATCTGCCGGATTTTCCCGGTGCGACATCGGGAGGGGTGATGGTTCCTTGAGCCAGCGATTCGTAACCGGCGGACTCGCCAAATTTGCGCAATTTCCAGGAAAATTTGCATTGGGAAAGGCCGGTGAATTCGTAGCGGTCTTCCACTGGCAGCGTGCCGTCGAATCCTGTTGGCAACTGGCCTGGCAGTTGCACCGGCGACCAGATTTGTTTGATGGTGTAGTAGCTGGCCTCCTTTTCACGGAAGGGGCCCACGATGCCGTCGGGGGCCCAGTTCCCCTTCACGTCCACCGTGTTGTTCAAATCGCCGCGTTGCACGCCTTCATCGGCAAACACCCAGAGGAATCCGCCTGCCGCGACTTTGCTGCCACGCATCGCATTCCAATAATCGTCCAACCCCGCACCGTGGCCGCCGTCGTAGAGGCCGTGGAGAAATTCCGTGGGCATATAGATCAAATTGTCCGCCAGCCCCCGCACCAGCGCGGTGTAATCCGGGTAGTGCGGGTCATTCAAGACGCCGAACTTTGCCCACGGATGATTCACCGCGCGATGCTGCGGGTCGAGTTTCGCAAAGTCGGCGTCCAGATCCGTGTTCCAGCCGCCTTCGTTGCCATTGTCCCAGATGATGATGCTGGGATGGTTCACATCACGGGATATCATATCCTTCAGGTGCCCGCGTCCCACGCTCGTGTCATACTTGTGTTGCCAGCCGCCGAGTTCGTCGAGAACATAAATCCCCCGCTCATCACATAACTCCAAAAATTGTTCGTCGGGCGGATAATGTGACATGCGCACGGCGTTCATGTTCATGTCTTCTATCAGATCCAGATCGAGTGCTGCAATCCGGTCGGACGATGCCCGTCCCAGCGTTGGCCAGGCGACGTGATGGCAGACGCCCTTGAGCAGCACATGCTTGTTATTGACGAAAAGCCCTTCGCCCGGGCGCAATTCAATCGTGCGAAAGCCGAAGCGCTGCTTGAGTTCATGCAATACCTTGTCACCTTGCTTGAGCCGCACAACCGCGGTGTAAAGCGCCGGCGTTTCCGCCGTCCACAGGTCTGGCGCGGAAAGGCGACTCGCTACGTGCCCCGTCGCCACCGGCACGGCCACCGGCTTGCCAACGGTTTTTTCACTGGCGTCCTGCAACGTCACTTCAAGCGCGTCGGCCCGGCCATCTCCGCCGAGATAGTAGTCCAGGCCAAACGTGCCGTCGGCGCGGGCGTCAATCGCCACGCGATCCACGAACTGTGCCGGCTCGGCCTGCAACCAGACCGGCCGGAAGATTCCACCGAAGACCCAGTAGTCGGCATTGCGCTCTGCGTTGTTGACGGAAGCATCCGTGGATTTGTCGCTCACGGAAACTTCGAGGAGATTTTCCGCGCCGAACTTGAGCAGGCTGGTGACGTCATATTTGAAGCGGTAGAATGCGCCCTGATGCATAGTTCCGGCCTGGGTGCCGTTGATTTTGACGCAAGCATCGGTCATCACGCCCTCGAACACGATGAAGACGCGCCGGCCATGTTGCCAGTCGGCGGGAACATTGAAGCGATGACGGTAGTCGCCGTGAATGAGGGGATAGGTCTTGTCCTCGTGGCCGTAACGAAATTTTCCAAAGCCTTGCAATTCCCAACAAGACGGCACTGCGATGTTCGTCCACGCTCCGCTGTTGCGCCCGTCGGAACAGAAAAATTCCCACGGCACGGTGTGTTCGGCATCGTGGCCTGAGAGATATTGGCGGACGGTTTCCTGCGCCATGGCGGGAACCAGGGCGGATAGCCAGCAAGCGAGGCACAAGATGCTGGCAAGCAGGATCCGTCCGCTGCGCAATGAGGTTTGAGGGTTCATGTGGGCGGGATGGACAAATCTCAGGGGAAGTGGTGCAGACCTAAATCGATCATTATTGCTTCGGCAAAATCTGAAGGGTTGTGGCCGGGCCGAGGTTCGCGGGATCTTCCCATGAGCGCAGCGCCCAGACCACTTTTTTGTCAGATGTCACCTCGATCGCCTGCACCTCCGCGGTGGCGGCATTGAACTTGTCGTTCCATTGGTTGAACCAATTATTGATGAGCGTGTTTCCGTTAGGCAGGCGCGTGGCAAGTTGCAGATTGGACATTTGGTATTCGGGGGTGTCACTGGGTTTCCATTCCCAAACGACCTGGCCCCGGCGGTCCAGCTCGCGCACGAATCTGTTGTTGCTGGCGACGAGCACATTGCCGTTGTGGAGCGGCGTGGCCGACCAGATGCCCGGCACATCCGCCGACCAAAGTTGCTTGCCGGATAGGTCGTACTCGGCGGCCTTGCCCAAATCCATGTGAGCAACCAGCAAGGTGCCGGCGTCGGTCATCCGGGCATGGCGGAATTGGCCGTGGGTGCTGCCGGGGTTCTTAACCGGTAAAACAAACTCCTTGTCGGTGGCCCCGGTGGTCTTGTTGATGACGATGAACTTCGGCGGGTTGTCGTTTTGAATGAACCACACGCTGTTTGTACCGAACGGTTGCGCGGTGTGGATCTCCGTGTTGGCGGGGGCATCATGGTTCCAAACCACTTTCTTGTCGGCGCTGATTTCCGTCACGCCGCGCTGGTGCGCGAACAACACGTTGCCGTTGGGCAGCAATGTCGCGTCGCTAATCTCGCCCTGGGCCGGATGCGTGTAGGTCCAGACGATCTTGCCGTCGCGCACGATAAACATCCGCTCGTCCTTGGCCTCGCCCGCATAAAAGAAGTCGTGTTGGGCCAGTCCCTTGCCCGGCAGGACCGCCGGCGCGGGTGGTTTGGCCGCTGTTGTGGCAGCGTTGGCGACCGGGCTATTGGCTGCATCGCTGTTCCAGCGCTCGTGAACGCCCGGGCTGGAAGCACTGGCTTGCAGAGGTCGCACGGCGTCCACGCGGCTGGGAGCGCCACTCACCGGTTGCCCGATGACGAAAATCGAAGCGACGCAAAGCGCCGCGCGTTGGCATGGACGGTTGGCTGGGCGGGATTTGGGAATCATAAGTTCTTGGAGATTGCGTGAGATGTGGATCATTGGAGGCATGCGCATCATGTTAGGCCACGCCCGGGGCCGACGCAGGTGCTGGTACGGCGGGAATCGTGGCGGCGAAGGTTTTTTTGGGCGGAATCATGGTGAGACTTCTCGAACGCGAAAATATCCGGCAGGCCCGCTTTGACAAGGGGCTTTGTCGGGTATTTCTTGCTGCAGTGGCCGTTACGGCTGGCGTCACGCCACCCGGCCACGCGGAACCCGCATTGCACTAGCCGCTTTTGGGTGGTGTTCGCGATTTGACCGCCTTGCACATTTCGGTCAGGATTCCGGCGATGTCGGGTTGCTGAAGTTTGACATAACTATCAATGACAGAAGTCATATCTCCCAATTGCTTGTCAAGGTTTTTGTGCGCGTCGGCAATGCCCTGTGCCGCATCCTGCCTGAGTTGCTTGGCTTCGTTCAAATTTTCCGCCACGGCCTGCTGATTCACGAAGCCAAACCGGTTCGGCGTTTGCCAGGCCTTGGCTGCGGCGTCGTGAGAAGTCGCCTCACTCTCGGCTTGCTTGCGCTTTTTGACTGCGGCGCTGATCCTGATTTCAGCGGCGGACAAGGTGCCGATGATGCCTTTCAATCGTTCGGTCTCGCTCCGGGTGGCTCCGCTTTGAGTGGCAGCGAGTATTTTCAGATTTTCGTAGGCCAGTTGGGCGCGTTGCAGGTCCGGCGTCTTCAGCGGCTCAAGGGCATCAATGAGTTTTGCCATGGACTCGTCCAGTTGCGCCTTTGCCGCGCTCTCGCTCGCGGTGGATGATTGCATCTCAGCGGGCGTTTGCCGGGGCTCCTGCCGGGTCGTGAGAGGGTCGTTGCGTCGCGGTTGTGGCTGCGGCGGCCGCAGGCTCGTTATTGGCGGGGGAGTCGGTTTCGATGCCGGGGATATGGGCAGTGCAGAGGGCGGTACCGCCGCCTGCCTTGGATCTAACATTGGCTTGGCCGGTTGGCTGGTGGCGGGCGGGTTGGTGACGGGTGGGTTGGTGACAGGGTTTGCGGAGACCGGTGGAACCGGGGCCGCCCCCGCATTCCGGCGTAGCTGCAGCGCCTTGTAGGTGAAAGGAATGGATCCGATGGCAGCCCCGATAAGCAGGAGTTGGAGCAGTTGACGGCCGTGGTTGCCGCCGCCCCTGGATCTGCCGCTTGGTGAGCGCGCCAGGCCGCCACGAGCACCGGAATTGGGCAGCGTCGCGGCTGGCTTTCGACCCGCTGAGCCCGCCAGCAGTCGCCTGGTTATTCCTGCCATGGGTCCGGTGGTTGCTGGCGAGGCTTGCAGCGTTTGCCAATTTAGCAGCGCGCGGTCCAAGGCGCGGGCGTCCTGGTAGCGACGATTGGGATCTGGATGCATCGCCTGCTGGCAGATCGGCAGCAGAGCGGAGGGACAATCAACGAGGCCGGAACTCACCGCGCTGGTGGCAGCGGGCTCCCGGCCGCTGAGTAATTGATAGAGAATGGTCCCGACTGAAAAAATATCCGAGCGCCGGTCTGCCGAGTCTTGATGCAGGAAGACTTCCGGAGCGATGTATCCGGGGGTGCCCATCAACACACCCTCGCTTGCGGTGCCAAGTTGGCGTGCCAACCCGAAGTCGCCGATCTTCGGCTGTCCGTCGGCGGTTAGAAGGATGTTGGCGGGTTTGATGTCACGGTGAATCACGCCGTTGTCATGGGCGTGGATGAGGCCCGCGCACATCCCGCGGATGATGCGGACTGCCGCTTGAGGGTCGATCTTGCGGTCAACGGCGGCGTCATGGAGCGAGCTGCCCGCCACATATTCCATGACGATGTATGGCATATCATCGACTTGGCCGAAGTCGTAGACGCCGATGAGGTTGGGATGGTTGAGGCGGGCCATCGCCTTCGCCTCGGTGGCGAACGATGCGCGGAAATGCTCATCGCTGCCATAGCGCCGCGACATGATCTTGACGGCGACACTGCGTTCGAGCGACTTCTGCCAGGCCTTGAAGACATACCCCATCCCGCCGCGTGCAATGAATGACTCGAAATGATAGGCACTCAAGACTTGGTTGAGGTGCGCCAGCCATTCCTGGATCGCCTGGGAGTTGTCAGGAGCCTCGGTCATGGGGATTGTTTTTGGTGTGCGCTCATCGTCTGGGCACTCCAACGGTTTTTGCCACAGCCGCCCGGCATTGTCAACCGCTGCCGGACGATCGCGCCGGTGCTGCAGGCAGGCACATCAGCAGGCTGGCGCTCAGCGGATTGCCTCCGCGGGTTTGGATGCGGGCTGGCCCGCCGCATCCTCCACCCACTTGTAGCGGAACGTCACGCTGCGCGGGTTGTCGCTGAAGCGGAGAACTTGCAGGATGCCGATTTCACCGGTTAGGGTCTTGAACAGGAAGGTTTGCGGCAGGTCCCCGTGGCCGACCGCGCCGATGGTCATCCCCTGGCTGCTGGAGCTGGCGCGGAGTGTAGCCAGCGCCTGGGTGTTGCTGAGGTGGTCCCATTGATCGGCGCGCGACTCCTGCGCCAGCGCGCCGTTGGCACCGGTTAGCATCGTTTCTACCAAGGCGGCGTCGCGGTGGATGAACAAGCCGGGGATGGTCCATTGCGCCGGGGTCGGCGCGGGCGTGACCTCGCCGCTGCGCGGGTCGAGCAGATCGCTGGTGCCGTCGGTGTTGAGGGCCAGGCTGCGCTCGATGACTTGCCCGGAAAGCGGGGTTGGCGAATTTTGCGGATGAACCTGTGGGGTCGCCGGGGAAAATGACGCGGTCCGGTGATGTGGCAGCAACAGCCGCAACCCGATGATCACCAGAATTGCTAGCACAAGCACCCCGAGCAGCGCGAAACCCGCAAGCAGGCAGCCTCTGCCGGTGGCGCGGGATTGCTCGCGCTGAAACGCCGCTTGCACGTCCGGGCGGGCGAGCACCATCAGCGCCCAGATGCCAAAGGCCAGGCCGACGAGCAATCCCGGCGGGGTGATGATGGCGAGAATGGCCGCCGTCACCGCCAGGCCATAACCCTTGAGCCGGCGCATCCGCCAAGCCCCAATGAAAGTCAGAAGCGCGGGCAAGCCGACGAATACCAGGGCCACCAGCGGCAAGCTCAGCAGGCCCGCCGCCGGCACCATCCCGCCGCTGGGCGGCGATGCGGGGAAAGGCCCGGCGCGCAAAAGGGTTAGCATCACCAGAGCCAGCACCAAGCCCCCGGCCAGCAACAGATTGAGACCCGACGCGACCATCAAGCCGATCGCCGGCGCGGCCACCCATTGGCGGGCGTCGGCGGGGTCGGCCGCCGTGACGGCTAGCTGCTCCCGAGGGGAGACAGGCCTCGCCGTCGCCGCGAACAACGCCTTTGTTCCCGGCCGCAACACCACCACCAGCGCCCATATGCCAACGCCAAGTTCCACCAGCGCCCACGTGCCCGCGAATCCGGGCGCACCTGGAGTTTGCAAAACCCCGCCGGTCAGGCCTAACACAATCATGACCACCGCACCCGCGATGGCGAATCGATAGTGCCGCAGCCGGCTCATCTGCACGCCCGCCAGGAATGGGACAACCTGGCCGAGCAGAACCACGACAATCCACAGAACCATGAGGCTCATGAGTGCCGCATGGGACAGAATCATCGTTCCATGGTTGGAAACGGGAATCATGGATGCCCAGCGTGGCAGACTCCCAACCGAAACCACGCGGTCGCGCACAAACAAAATCATGCCCCCGGCGATGAGTGAACCGAAAATGAGGACGACGCTGCTCAACCCGCTCACGATCATCATCGCGATGGCGGCGGCCTTGATGGCGGCGTCTGGATTGGCCGCCGCAGCCTGGGCCGCCACCAGCGGGGGCGGCACGGGTGGCGGCGTTGCCGCCGGTGGTTCTGCTGCAGATCCAGCCAGCGTCTCCACCACCCTGCGGAATTCGCCCGCCGTTTGATAGCGCAACTCCGGGGTCTTATCTAACGCTTTTAGCACCATCTCATCGATCCGCACGTCGAGTTGGACTTTCCGCGAGGGGGCGACGACATCCTTGGTGGGGCGCTCGCCGGTCAGCATTTCGTAGAGCACCACTCCGAGCGCATAGATATCCGCACGGTGGTCGATTTCCGCGGCGGTGCCGGCCTGTTCGGGAGCCATGTAGGGCGGCGTGCCGGCGGCCTCCCCCCCGGCGCCGACCAGCGCGGCGATGCCGAAATCGGCTATCTTGATCCGGCCATCGCGATCCAGCAATAAATTTTCCGGTTTGATGTCGCGGTGGACGATGCCCTTGTCGTGGGCGTATTGCAGCGCCTCGCAGATGGGCGGGACGATGGCCAGCGCCTGTTTGGGGGCCAGTTTGCCGTCGCGCAGCAGGTCGCGCAGGTTCACCCCGTCGACGAATTCCATGACGATGTAGAACAGACCGGCGGTTTCGCCGTAGTCGAAGACGGTGACAATGTTAGGGTGGTTGAGGCGGGCGAGCGTCTGCGCCTCGCGGGCGAATCTCTCGGCGAATTTCTCCTCACCCACCCGGTCTTGCCGGAGGATTTTGATGGCCACCCAGCGGTTTAGCGATTTCTGGCGGGCCTTGTAAACCACGCCCATGCCACCGCGGCCGAGGCAGGAGGTGATTTCAAACTGGGGGAACTTGTCGGCCATTTCCTCCGGCGTGGGCGGCGGCAGAGGGGGCGGGTCCCCGCTGTCGGCGACGAGCGTGCGGGAGGCGAGCGCCTGGCGCAGCAGGCACGCGGGGCAGAGCGCCTGCGGGGACTCCGGCGGCAGCGGGGTGCCGCAGTCGGGGCAGAGGGGAGGGGCGATGGGGGCTGTCATGATGGAGGGGGGGCACCTTTCCTCAACAACGTGGCGGCGGATTCGTTACAGAAAAAGTGCTACTCCGCAAGCACCGCGAACAAGGCCCGCATCTCCTCCTCCACGGCGGCGGGGGATGCCAGTGTGCGCGCGATTTCGGCGGTTAGGAACGCGCGGTACCGCTTGCGCAGGCGGTGGACCGCCACCCGCGCCGCCCCCTCACTGAGGCCGAGTCCGGCCGCCAGTTCGGCGTAGGGGATGCGGCTGGAATCCGCAGTCAGGCAGGGCTTCAATTGGTCGAATTGGGCCGCGCCGCCCTCCGCGCGGCAGGCCGCCTCCAGCTCGCCGAGCACTTTTTCCAATAGGGTCAGCGCCCACTCGCGGTCGAACAGGCGGTCCGGGCTGCGCTCGTCGGCGACCTCGAGCTTGAGGCCGGTCTCGGCGCTGTGCCAATCAAACGACAGCGGGGCGATGCCGCCGCCGCGCTTTTGACGGCTGGCGTGTTTCCACGAGTTGATGATCCAGTGGTTGAAAGAGGCGAGCAGAAACGCCCGGAAGCGGCCCTTGTTGCGGTCGGTGTCGCGCAGCGCGCACTGTTCGATCAAGTGGGTGAAAAACCCCTGCACCAGGTCCTCGGCGTCTTCCCTGGACTTGCCGAGGCGCCGGGCATAGCGATAGAGCGGCTGCCAGTAGGTGGCAAACAAGTCGCCCAGCGCTGCCACCGCCCGGGTGTCGCCACCTTGCGCCGCATCGCACACCAGCGTCCAGCGGGTGGTGGCGAAAAACGGCGGGTGGGAGGCGGGGTGGGTCATGGGGCCCCGGTCTTTTTTCCAGGCAGCATTTTTTCGGCCATTTTGAGGCCCATGAGTTGCATTTCCTTCATTTGTTTTTGATAGTCCTGGAAGGCGCTCAGCTGGGGCTCGCTGAGGATTTTGGCGGCTTCCGCCTGGAGGGTTGCCTGTTGCTTGTCCCAGCTGGTCTCAAAGGTAGCGGTGAGGGTGCCCTTGGCCATCTCGTCGAGCGCGCCGGGGCCGGACAGATCCGGGGTGCCGGCCTCGGTCCGCGCACGGTACATGGCATCGACCAGGCTGGCCTCGGTATCGGCGTCGAGGGGGGTGCCCTGGGTGTTCATGGCGCTGCGGATGCCGTCGAGTTGCTGGTGCTCGGGCAGCCGGCTCTTGTAGTCGCTGAAGCTCTTGGAATCCTCTTCACTGTTGAGGAATTTGCGGATCTGCGCGTCGCTCTCGTTGCTGCGCTGGGTGATTTCTTCGGTCAGCGCCTTGCGCTCATCGTCCGAGGCTCCCAGCAACTTCATCCCGAGTTCCTGTTGGTCGGCCATTTGCTTGCCGAGAAGGTCTTTCAAATAGCCGCCTTCCTCCTTCGTCAGCTTCAAGCCGTCGATGAAATCCTGGTACATCATGCCCACGGCCATCTTCACGCCTTGGCTCATCATGGATTTGCCGGCCGGATTGTCCCACATCTTGCGGGCGGTCTTGGCGAAGGACTCGTCCTCGGCTGCGGCCAGCGCCGGGTCCGGCGCTGCGGCGGGCCGCGCCGCCGGGCGGACCGGCGGACCGCTGGAATCGGCTGATCGGTTAGGGCCGGCACCTGCCACGGGGGTGGCTGGTGAAAGCTCGGCGCGGGTGGCGGGCGCCGGATTGACCGACGAGCGCAGCGCCGCGATGCGCGATTCCTCGATGGCCAGGGTGACTAAAACTGATACAAGTACCAGACCGATTGCTGACGGGGTCTTCATCCCGCGATTATTGCTTTCTAGCGTATTCATGGTTAGGCTGGGAGGGTTAGTGTCGGTGGACGGTTGGGGCCGTCATCGGCTGCCTTGTTTTCTACACCATTTCGCCGCCGATGTTACACTTTTTTAAAATCGGGCCAGCGCTGACCGGTTCGGTGGTCTACGTGAAATCCCCTATGTGCATCCTCCGAACATGCGAGTTCCGTGATTCCGGATCAGCCAATTGGCACGGCAGGAACAGGTGCTAGCCTAACAGGGATGAAAGCACCTGCCAAACCCGCCGCCAGTCCGATCGACGTTACTAACAGAAGTGGGGGGGCGCCCTCAGCCGGCTGTGCCGGGGACCGCTCTATCGCGGTGTTCCGGCTTGGCCTGGACATCAGTCCGCTCAGACCCCGCCAGCGCTATGTGGTGCGCGCGCTGCTCCAGCGGATGAGCGGCGGATCATTGCCCGCAGCACCTGAGTCGCGCTCTTGAGGCCGCATGCCAGCGCTAGCCTGCGCGAGCCGATGAGTGCTTGTCGCCAGCGCGAGCCAATGCATGCCCGTCGCCAGCGCGAGCCAAAGCGGTGTCGCGCTGGCGCTTGCCACCGCAGTCCACACTTTGGCGATCCCTGCGCGAGCCGATGAGTGCTTGTCGCCTGCGCGAGCCAAAGCGTGGAGTGCGGCGGGAAGGGCGCAAGCCCGCCACGCCGCTTTGGCTAAACCGGCAGAGCTCCGGCGTTCCCTGCTGCCGCAAGCCGTCTGGCGGATAGGCATCCCCCAAGCCGGGAACGGATGCGTGGTGACGCTCTGCCCGGCTAAGTACCGATCATGCCCACCTCGACCCAGCGGATGGCATGGCGGGTCAAGGCGCTGCCGTCCTCGAGGCCGAGTTTCTCGCGGATATGGGCGCGGTGGACGTCGACGGTGCGCGGGCTGATGCCCAGTTGGCAGGAGATGTCGTGGTTGCTCTTGGCGTGGCCGATCAACTCGAACACCTCGATCTCGCGATCGGTGAGCCGCTCCAGCGGGAAACTCGGTTTGGCCGCGCCCCTGCCGGGTACCATGGCCTGCAGAAAATGCTTGGTGACGGCGGGGCTGGCGAACACCTCCCCGTCAAGCACGCAATGGATGGCCTCGATGATGCGTTCGGCTGGTGAATCCTTGCTGACATAACCGCGCCCGCCGGCACGCAGCACGCGTTCGGCATAGAGCAACTCATCGTGCATCGAGAGCACGATGATGGGCAGTTCCGGATGGGTGGCACCGAGGTCCTTGATGAGTTCCAGGCCATTGCGCCCCGGCAGGGTCAGGTCGGTGATGACCAAATCCGGTTTGGTCGAGTCCACCAGCGCGATGGCCTGCTGCACCGAGCCAGCCATGCCGCAAGTGGTGAGCCCGGGTTGCGAGTCCAACAATTGCCTCAGGCCTTCGTTCATCAAAGGATGGTCATCAACCAACAAAATTCTGTGCGTCCTCATCGATTTCGATAATTGGCATGGTTTGCGGCGGGTTCAAGCGAATTGTGCGGGGGGATGGCGGGTTTTTCGGATGGCCGCAAGCGGGTCTGGCAAAAATCCGCCGCCCGCTGGCAATATCCGTTGTCGGGTTGGTCCTGCTAACGGCGCTGGTAACTCAGCGGGCGCGGGTGACGGATTGAACCGGCTCCAGCGCCCTTCCTAATTTATGACAGCACGACACCTTACCTGTTGGATGATCCCCTTTGGCTTGAGCGTGGCCGCATTGCACGCCGGAGTCGAGGTTGTCAGCCGCCCCGATGTTAGCACCACCAACGCCAACTATGTCGGCAACCGGGCACCACTGCTGCCGGGGCCGTTCATCGGCCTGCCGCTCGGCTCGGTCGAGCCCGGTGGGTGGCTGCGCGAGTTTCTCAAGCGCCAGAGCGAGGGGCTAACCGGCCATCTCGGCGAGATCAGCGCGTGGCTGCAAAAGGACGGCAACGCCTGGCTCAGCAAGGATGGCAAGGGCAAGTACGGCTGGGAGGAACTGCCGTACTGGTTCAAGGGCTACATCGAGCTGGCCTACATTTTCAAGGATCCCAAGATGCTTGCCGAGGTTCACACATGGGTTGAGGGCGCTCTGGCCAGCCAGCGGCCCGACGGTGACTTCGGCCCCTGCGAGCGGCTGGACGACGGTTCGCGCGATTACTGGGCGAACATGATCATGTTGTTCTGTTTGGAATCCTACTACGACCAGACCCACGACGTCCGGGTGGTGGATTTGATGGCGAAGTATTTCAAATACCAGCTCACCATTCCTGACAACTTGATGCTCACCCACTACTGGCAGAAAATGCGCGGCGGGGACAATCTCCACAGCATCTACTGGCTCTACAACCGCAACGGCGACGCCGAATTGCTCAAGCTGGCGGAAAAAATCCACCGCTGCACCGCGGATTGGGCGATGCCGGGGACCCTGCCGAACTGGCACAACGTCAATATCGCCCAATGCTTCCGCGAGCCGGCCCAGTTCTATCTCCAGTCGCACAACCCCGCCTCGCTGCAGGCCACCTATAACAATTTTTCCGAGGTCCGCAAACGCTACGGCCAGGTGCCCGGCGGGATGTTCGGCGGCGATGAAAACTGCCGGGCCGGCTTTGGCGACCCGCGCCAGGCGGTGGAGACCTGCGGCATGGTCGAGCAAATGCTCTCCGATGAGATGCTGCTGCAAATCACCGGCGATGCGTTCTGGGCCGACCACTGCGAGGAGGTGGCCTTCAACAGCTACCCTGCGGCCGTGATGCCGGACTTCAAGAGCCTGCGCTATCTAACTGCTCCGAACATGGTTGTCAGCGACAGCAAGAACCACGCGCCGGGGGTCGAGAACAGCGGCCCGTTCATGATGATGAATCCGTTCAGCTCGCGCTGCTGCCAGCACAACCATTCGCACGGATGGCCGTACTTCACTAAAAACCTGTGGCAGGCCACGCCCGATAACGGCGTGTGCGCCGCGATGTACAGCGCGAGCAAGCTCAGCGCGAAGGTCGGCGACGGGGTGGCGGTGGCCATCAGCGAGGACACTCACTATCCGTTTGAGGACACGATCCGGTTCGGCATCCAAGTCGCCAAGCCGCAGAGCTTTCCTCTCTACCTGCGCATCCCGGCCTGGTGCACCAGCCCGAAAGTCGCCGTCAATGGCGAGCCGCTCGAATTGCCGGCGGCGGCCGGCAAGTATGTGAAAATTTCCCGCGAGTGGAAGAGTGGCGATACGGTGGTGCTGCAACTGGCGATGGAGATTTCCGTGAAGATTTGGGAGAAAAATCACGCCAGTGCGAGTGTGAACTACGGTCCGCTGACGTTTTCGCTCAAGATTGGTGAGCGCTACGACCGCCAGGACAGCAGCAAGACGGCCATCGGCGATTCGAGTTGGCAGAAGGGTGCCGATCCAGCGAAGTGGCCGTCCTATGAAATCCATCCGACCACCGCCTGGAACTACGGCCTGCTGCTCGACGCCCGCAACCCGGCTCAGTCATTCACGGTGAAACACGGCAAGTGGCCGTCTAACGATTTTCCGTTCGAGTGCAATGCCGCCCCGGTGACCCTCGAGGCGAAGGCACAGCGGATTCCGGAATGGAAAATCGACCGCTACGGCCTCTGCGCGGTGCTGCAAGACAGTCCGGTGGTCTCGGCCGAGGCGGTGGAGAACGTCACTCTCATCCCGATGGGTGCCGCCCGCCTGCGGATCTCCGCGTTTCCGGTTGTCGGCAGCGGCGCAGGTGCCCACCGCTGGGCTGTGCCCGCCGGGCCGCGTGCGCCGCTGTACAAAGCCAGCGCCTCGTATTGCTCGGCCATCGACTCGCTCGCGGCCATCGATGACGGGATGGAGCCGAGTTCATCTGGCGATGCCGGCATGCCCCGGCTGACATGGTGGGACCATCGCGGCACCTCCGAATGGGTGCAGTACGAATTCCCACAAGCCAGGGAGGTCGCCGAAATAGGTGTCTATTGGTTCGATGACACCGGTGTCGGCCAATGCCGCATCCCGCAAGCGTGGCGCTTGCTCTATCAGGATCATGGCGCCTGGAAACCTGTCGTCGAAGCCAATCCGGCCGCGCCGGCCAAGGATCGATGGAACCGGATGAAATTCACCCCGGTGAAAACCACGGCGCTGCGACTCGAGGTGAAACTGCAGCCGGGTTTCTCCGGTGGCATCCTCGAGTGGAGCGTCAAATGACTTGCCTGCGGCGGGGCGCTCAATTAGACTGGCCTTGGGCCTGCATCCGGCAGGCCCGCTCGTTGAATTTATTGTCACTGCCATGCCCGACTCGCTGCGCGCCGCCATTCGAGATGTTGTTGATTTCCCCCAGCCGGGGATTGTGTTCAAGGACATCACGCCGATTCTAGCCGATGCGGAATTGTTCCGCCGATCCATCAGCCTGCTGTGCGCGACGGCCGGCGGGGCGCGCATCGACAAGGTGGTGGGCATCGACGCGCGCGGCTTCATCTTTGCCAGCGCCGTGGCGGACCGGCTCGGGGCCGGGTTTGTGCCGCTGCGCAAACAAGGCAAGCTGCCGTGGAAAACCCGCCAAACCGCCTACGCGCTGGAATACGGCGAGGGGATTGTCGAAATCCATGAAGACGCGGTCAAGCCCGGTGAAGTGGTGCTGCTGGTGGACGATTTGCTGGCCACCGGCGGGACCGCCGCCGCCGCCGTGAAACTCTTGGAACAACTCGGTGCCACGCTCATCGGCGTGTCGTTTCTCATCGAGCTGTCATTTCTCAACGGCCGCTCCAAGCTGCAGCCCTATCCCGTCCACTCGATTCTCATTTACTAACTTAAATCATGTCCTGGAACACCTACAATCAACTCCTCCTCCGCTATCCGCAACTCGGGTTCTCCCTCGATTTATCCCTCATGGGGATGCCTGGCGGCGCGCCGCCAGCGCTTGCTCCCCGAATCGCACAGGCGTTTGCAGACATGGCGGCCCTCGAAGCCGGTGCCATCGCCAATCCGGATGAGGGCCGCATGGTCGGCCATTACTGGCTGCGCAATGCAGCGCTGGCTCCCACGCCCGAGCTCCGGGCCGCCATCAGCGAACCGCTGGCTGCGCTCAAGGAATTTGCCAAGGCCGTCCTGACGGGCACCGTGGCCACGCCTGCCGGTGCGCCGTTTGCGCAGGTGCTCTTGATAGGCATCGGCGGATCCGCACTGGGGCCGCAACTGCTGGCCGAGGCGCTGGGCCAACAGGCGCTGTTGCCGCTGTATTTCTTCGACAACACCGATCCGGCAGGCATCGATAGCGTGCTTGCGCGGCTGGCCAAAACCGGCCTCGATAAAACCCTGGTGCTGGTTATTTCAAAATCCGGTGGCACGCCCGAAACCCGCAACGGCATGCTCGAGGCGCAGGCGGCCTACACCGCCGCCGGCCTGGATTTCGGCAATCACGCCGTCGCCGTCACCGGCAACGGTTCGCAGCTTGACCGCTTCGCCACCGAACATCACTTCATCGCGCGCTTTCCGATGGAGGACTGGGTCGGCGGCCGCACCTCGGTGCTCTCCACCGTGGGCCTGGTGCCGGCCGCACTGCTCGGGATCGAAATCGACGCCTTGCTGGCCGGGGCGGCGGCAATGGATGCGGAAACCCGCAAGCCGGAGGTTCCTAACAACGCTGCGATGCGTCTGGCGCTGGCCTGGCACTTTGCCGGCCACGGCCGCGGTGCCAAAGACATGGTGGTGCTGCCATACAAGGACGCGCTGGTGTTGTTTTCAAAATACCTGCAGCAACTCGTCATGGAGTCGCTCGGCAAGGAACTCGACCTCGATGGCAATGTGGTCAACCAGGGGATAGCCGTCTACGGCAACAAGGGCTCGACCGACCAGCATGCCTACGTCCAACAACTCCGCGACGGCGTGAACAATTTCTTCGTCACCTTCATCGAGGTGCGCCAGGGGCGGGCTGCCGCCAGCCTCGAAGTGGAGCCCGGCTTCACCAGCGGCGATTACCTGCAGGGGTTTTTCCGCGGCACCCGCAAGGCCTTGCACGACTCCGGTCGCCAATCCATCACCCTGTCCATTCCACAGGTCGGCCCGTTCCAACTCGGCATGCTCATCGCCCTGTTTGAGCGGGCGGTGTCGTTCTACGCCTCGCTGGTCAATATCAACGCCTATCACCAACCGGGCGTGGAAGCCGGCAAGAAGGCGGCGGGTATTTTCCTCAAACTGCTCGCCGACGTCCGCAGCCAGCTGGCCGGGAGCCCGCAAACGGCCGCTTCCATCGCCGCCACGCTCGGTGCCGATGCCGAGGACGTCTATCATTGCCTCAACCACCTCGCTGCCAACGGAGCGGCTCAAGCATGCGAAGGGGTGGGCCCGGCGGAAGATACCTTTGCGCTGGCCAGGCGGGCGTAGTCCGCGCCGCCGCCAGCAAGCAGGACCGCGTCAGTCTGGTCCGGGCATCCCTGCCCGGAGCCATCGGCTGGCCTGCGTCCCACCTGCCAGCCACGGCAGGTGGCGGCGGATTGTTGAAAGTTTGGCGCCGCCAGAGCGGTTATAGACGCTTCAACCGCCATGTACACCCACCCACTTGTATCGCACAAAGGCCGATTTGCCATCGGGTTGCTGCTTGGTGCCGTGTTGGCGGTCCTGTCCGCTCCGGCCCGCGCGCAGGCGCCGCCGACGGTCATGGGCCGCTATGTCCACGTCATGCTTCCCGGCAACAATCACCGCGAGTTGGCCCTCGCGGAGGTCGAGGTTTTCAGCGGCCCGACCAATGTGGCGCTCAACATGCCAACGCGGCAGACCAGCGTCCGTGGCGAGGGCGTTTCCCAGCGCGCAGTCGATGGCAATACCAGCGGCGATGATGCCGCCGCAAGCAGCGCCCACACCGATGCCCCGTTTGCCGACCCCGCTTGGGAAGTGGATCTGGGCAAGCCGGTGGCCATCGGGAAAATCGTGGTGTGGACGTCGCGGATCGATCTGATGAACGACGTGCGGGTGTTGGTGCTCAACGCCCACCGCAAGGTCATTTGGGGCACGTCCCTCGCCAAGTGTGTGGCAGGTGCCAACCCGCTCCCGGTCCAGGACCCGCCGGCCTGCCCGTGGCTCGGCACGCGCGTCGCCTGCCCGAACTGGAACCCCGACACCCCGAGCACCCACAGCGACGGCACCCCGCAATCCCTGCGCTTGGCCATCACCGACTTGATGAAATCCAACGGCGCGCGCTACCCCCGCGGCGCTGAATTCCTTGCCAGACTCGGCGAGCTTGAACCCAAACTGCCATCCCCGGAGGCTGCTAAAGCCTACGAAGCGCTGAAAAGCGAGGCGCTGATGGCCAATCCGCTGTTGGATTTCGACAAGTTGCTCTTGGTGCGCCGCAAAGGCGCCAGCGGGCTGCCCCAAAACTGGCAGGGCAATTCCAGCCTCGGCAAAAACTACGACAACGAAATAGCGGTCCTCAGCCCGTTGTTAGGCGGCGCGCTCAAGACCCTCTATCGACCCGATAAGCAGCAGTTCGTCGGCGACTTCGACCTGCATTTCAACGCCGATAAAATCCTCTTCTCATCGCTTGCCCCCGACAACGCGTGGGCCGTCTTTGAAATCAAGGCCGACGGCAGCGGCCTGCGCCGGGTTTCGCCCGATCTGGGGGCCGACGTCGATTGTTACGACCCGGTCTACCTGCCCGATGGACGCATCATCTTTGACAGCACCCTCAGCTATGCCGGCGTGCCCTGCGTCGGCGGCGCCGATTACGTCGCCAACCTGCACATCATGAATGCCGACGGCAGCGGCCTGCGGCGCCTGTGCTTTGAGCAGGACAACGATTGGTATCCGGTGGTTCTCAACAACGGCCGCGTCATGTATCTGCGCTGGGAGTACACCGACTCGGCACATTACTTCAGCCGCGTGCTCATGCACATGAATCCGGATGGCACCGATCAGAAGTCCTTTTATCATAGCAACTCGTATTGGCCCAACTCGCTGTTCTACGCCCGTCCCATCCCCGGCTCCGCCACCCAGTTCGTCGGCGTCATCAGCGGCCATCATGGCCAGGCCCGCGAAGGCGAATTGATCGTGTTCGACTCTGCGCGCGGCACCTTCGAGGCCGACGGCGCGGTCCAGCGCATCCCGGGTTACGGCAAAAAAGTCGAGGCCATCACCAAGGATACCCTGGTGGAGACGTCGTTTCCCCGCTTCCTGCATCCCTATCCATTGAGTGACAAATACTTCCTCGCCTCCTGCAATCTCAAGGGCGGGTGGGGGATCTATCTGGTTGACGTGTTCGATAATTTCCTGCTGCTCAAGAAGGACGATGGTGCCATGTTGTTTGAGCCGGTGCCGCTGCGCAAGACGCCCACCCCGCCGGTCATCCCCGACCGCATCAAACCCGCCAGCAAGGAGGCCACCATGCTCATCACCGATATCTACGCAGGCCCCGGCCTCGCCGGCGTGCCGCGCGGCACCGTCAAGAGCCTCCGCGTCTATCAGTATGAGTTCAGCCCGCGCCGCAGCGGCGGCCACTACGCCATGGGCATGGAAGCCGGCTGGGACCAACATGTCATCCTGGGCACCGCCCCGGTCGAAGCCGATGGCTCGGCCGCCTTCAAGGTGCCGGCCAACACCCCGCTCTCGCTGCAGCCGCTCGACAAGGACGGCAGGGCGCTGGCCATCATGCGCAGCTGGACCACCGCAATGCCCGGCGAAAACCTGTCCTGCGTCGGGTGCCATGAGAACCAAAACTCGGCGCCGCCGACCAAACAAGCCATCGCCCAGCGCATCGAACCCCATGCGCTCACGCCGTGGTTTGGACCGCCGCGCGGGTTCAGCTTCGCCCGCGAGGTGCAGCCGGTCATGGACAAGTATTGCGCCGGGTGCCACGACGACAAGGGCGGGGCCAAACCGGATTTGTCAGAACCTAACAGGGCGTACGCGGCCATCCATCCGTACGTGCGGCGCAACGGCCCGGAAGGCAACTATCACTTGCTCATGCCGCTGGAGTTTCATGCCGATACCAGCGAACTCATCCAGATGCTCGAAAAAGGCCACCATGGCGTCAAACTCGATGGGGAGGCGTGGAGTCGCCTGGTGACCTGGATCGACCTCAACGCTCCTCTCCACGGCACCTGGGCGGAGGCCGGTGCGGGCCAGGACGTGCTCAAGCGGCGCATGGAACTCAACAAGCAGTATTATGCCGAGGCGGTGGCGGACACCGAGAAGATTTACAATCCCTATCAGAAGACGGCGGCCTTCGTCAGGGCCGCCGCGGAGTCCGCGCCAACCAGCAAGCTCGCGCCGCTGATGCTGGCAGGCTGGCCGTTTTCCGCCGAGGTCGCCAAGACCAAGCAGGGTGCCAGCGCGAAAGTACAGCTGGATCTGGGCGATGGAGTGAAGATGGACTTCGTGCGGATTCCCGCGGGTGCTTTCCTGATGGGCAGCGACGCGGAAACCCCCATGGAACGACCGGTCACGCCGGTGACCATTAAAAATGCCTTCTGGATGGGTGCCAAGGAAGTGAGCCTGGAGGAATACCGGCAGTTCGACCCGGACTATCAGAATGGTATCTATGACATGCACTACAAGGATCAGGTCAGGCCGGGCTATGACATGAACCACGTGGAGTTGCCGGTCATCCGGGTGTCCTGGCAGAAAGCCATGGAATACTGCCAGTGGCTCTCCCGCAAGACCGGCCGTAAAACCACCCTGCCCACTGAGGCGCAGTGGGAGTGGGCGTGCCGCGCCGGTACCGCCACGCCGTGCTCCTACGGCGACCTCAACAGTGACTTCTCCGGCTTTGCCAACCTGGCCGATGCCACCGTCAAAAAAATGGCCGTATCCGGCGTCGATCCCCAGCCCATCCCCAATCCCGGCCCCGATGTGGACTTCGAACTCAAGGACGCTCGCTTCAATGACGGCGTGCTGCACCTCGCCGCGCCCGGCAAGTATCAGGCCAACGCGTGGGGCCTGTCTGACATGCACGGCAACGTCGCCGAGTGGACGCTCTCCGACTATCAGGCGTATCCGTATAACGACGCCGATGGCCGCAACGGCCTGGCGCCAGCCAACCTGAAGGTGGTCCGTGGCGGGTCGTGGCACGACCGGCCGGCTCGCTCCACGTCGTCGTTCCGCCTCGGCTACCCGAGTTGGCAGCGGGTCTATCACGTCGGCTTCCGCGTCGTCGTCGAAAATTAAACCTATGGGACCGATGGATAAGTACCTGTGGCTGGTTTTGCTGGGAAGTGTGCTGGCCGGAGTGGCGGGTTCGGCGGCGGGTGATGCCACGGGGCCGATTGTCTATCCGGGGATGCGGACGCAGGTTGACGCGCAAGGAGTGCAGGCGCGCGACTATGTGTTTGGCAACACCTGCAAGAAGCCCGCCCCGTGGCAGGCGCAGTGGATCTCTGGCAGCGGATGGTTCCGCAAGGAAGTCACCCTGGCCGAGGTGCCGCAGCAGGTCTCTGCCTGGCTTACGGCTGACAGCCATTATGAACTCTTCATCAACGGGCGCTTGG
Source organism: Akkermansiaceae bacterium (assembly GCA_903908495.1). Taxonomy (GTDB): domain Bacteria; phylum Verrucomicrobiota; class Verrucomicrobiia; order Verrucomicrobiales; family Akkermansiaceae; genus Luteolibacter. The sequence continues at coordinate 25,662 of CAIVSK010000019.1, read as the reverse complement.
TATCGCGCGGCCCGGTGGACATGGGCCGCGATTATGACGGCGGCAACACGCATCGCTGGTTCTATGACTACCGCGACTTGACGCCATTCTTTAGCAAAGGCAAAAACGTCATCGCCGCCAAGGTCAGTGGGCGTCCTGCGTTTCTGTTTGAGTCGGACCTGACGTTGCCCGGCCAGCAAAAGATGACAGTCAAATCGGATGCATCCTGGCACGCGATTCCGGCCCAGCCGACCAACGAGTGGCTTCTAACTGGGTTTGACGATGCAGCCATGCCTGCGGCTCAAGTCGTGCCGGACATTGCGGACCCGTTGGTGGCCAGCGAGATTCCGCCGCTGATGGAAGCTCGCTATCCGGCGGCCCGCACCGAGGGCTTGCCCGACGACAAGCGCTTCACCAAAGACGGCAGTTTCAAGGTGGTGTTCGACCGGGTGCTCAGCGCCTATCCGTCATTGAAGGTGAAGGGTGGCAAGGGGGCCACGGTGACCATCAAGGCGCACCGCGAAGCAGCGTTCACGCTCGGCGGTGGCGAACAAGCGCTGGAGTTCTCGTTCATGACCGAAATCGCACCGGCCTACACGGTCGAATTCACCCACGTCACCGAGCCGCTGGTGGTCCTCGATGCCGGGGCGACCTTCACCTCCCAACCGGTCGCCTATCGGGGCAGCTTCGCGTGCAACGACGACAACCTAACACGGCTGTGGAGCGTGTCGCGGTGGGCGGTGCAGATTTGCCTGCAGACCCATCACCTCGATTCGCCCAACCATCAGGAACCCATCTGCGATCCTGGCGATTACGTGATCGAGGCGATGGTCAATAACTACGCGTTTGCCCAGCCGTGGCTGACCCGCCAGGACCTGCGCAAGTTCGCGTGGCTTCTGAAGGACCGCTCCTACCACAACTTTCACACGAGTTATTCGCTTGGCTGGCTGCAGATGTTGATGGATTACTACGACTACACCGGTGACAAGGCGCTGGTGGAGGAGTTGGCGCCTTATGTGCACGAGTTGCTCGATACCTATACCTCGTGGCGCGGCAGGAACGGAATCATTTCCGAGGCGCCAAACTACATGTTCATGGACTGGGTGAGCATCGGCGGCTTCGAATGCCACCACCCGCCGGCGGTGATCGGTCAGGGGTATCTAACCGCTTTGTATTATCATGGTCTGGAAATGGCGGCGCGCGTGGCGGCGCTGCAGGGCGACACGGCACGCGGTGCCAAGTACGGGCAATTGCGCCAGCAGACGGCCGTCGCCTTCAACCGCGAACTGTGGGTTGATCAGAAAGGATTGTACCGGGATGGCAAGCCCTTCCAAACCTCGGTGAAACCCTATCAATGGCTGCCGGCCGACAAGGACATCGAAACATTCAGCCCCCACGTCAACCTGCTTGCCGTGCTTTACGACCTCGCACCGAAGGCCCGCCAAGCGGCGATCACCGGGAAAGTTCTGGCGGATAAGCCGCTCAACACCCAACCCTGGTTCATGCACTGGGTGTTTCAAGCCATCGATCATGCCGGGCTGTTCGATAACTTAGGCACCTCGCAGATGCGGCGCTGGCAGATCGTGCCGGAGACCCAGTCGTTTCGCGAAATGTGGGGTGGTGGCGATCTGAGTCACGGCTGGTGTTCCTCGCCGTTGATACAACTGTCCTCGCGGGTGCTGGGCGTGACGCCCGCCGCGCCGGGTTTCACGACCATTGCCATCCGGCCATGCCTGTGCGATTTGACCTGGGCCAAAGGCAGCGTGCCCACGCCCCTCGGTGATGTGGCTGTGGCGTGGACCCTGGGCGCTGATTCCCTCACTCTCGACGTGACCGTGCCTGCGGGCGGCGAGGCTGATGTGATCGTTCCCACCTCCCGGTTTGAGCAAGCAAGCATCGAGTTGGATGGCCGCCCCGCGGCGGTTGCCGCACACTTGCTAGCCGGCGCGCACCGCTTCGTGGTGACCGGCAAACTGAACGCCGCTCCGCGGTAATATGCCATGCCAACTGCTATCATTCATGCAATTGTTTGCTTGCACTCGCCGGGCGGTCAGATAGTTTCTCCGGCAGGGCACTCCGCTCCACAACGCGCTGTCCCGCTCGCAGATCGGTAGATTCGCCATCGCATGTGCAAGGGCCACCTGAAAGAATACTCCCCCCCCAAAAAAAAATAATTGAAAATGAAAATCATCCCCACGTTTCTCATAGCCGCCATGGCGGCAACCACCCTGTCGGCCGCACCCAAAAAACTGTTGGTGGTCACCACCACCACCGGCTTCCGCCACAGCTCGATTCCCAATCTGGAAAAAGTGATCGCGCAACTCGGGCAGACCAGTGGCGAATTCACAGTTGACTATGTGCACCAACCGGCGGGCAATCCGGGCGATCCTGCCTGGCAGCAGGCGTTGAAAGACGCCCTGCAGAAACTCTCGCCGGCGGCATTGAAGACTGTCGATTGCGTGGTTTTCGCCAGCACCACCGGCGACTTGCCGATTCCCGACCAGCAGGGGTTGGTGGACTGGATCAAGGCGGGGCATGCGTTTGTCGGCATTCACGCCGCCAGCGATACCTTCCACGGTTGGCCGGGCTTTGCCGAAATGCTTGGCGGCGAGTTTCAGGGGCACGGTGCGCAGGTCAGTGTGGAATGCCTGAACCAGGATCCGCAGAATCCTGCCACCGCCAAGCTGGGCAAGACCTGGACGATTTCGCAGGAGGAAATCTACGAGTTCAAGAATTACGATCCCGCCAAAGTGCATGACCTGCTCATTCTCGACAAGCATCCCCAGAGCAAGGCTCCCGGCCATTTCCCGGTATCCTGGTGCAAGCCGTTTGGCACCGGCAAGATCTTCTACACTTCGCTCGGTCACCGCGAGGATGTCATTGACACCGATCCGGAGTTGAAGGATCGCAAGAACTCGATCGAAATCAGCAAGGCCTATCAACAACATATCCTCGGCGGCATCGAGTGGGCCCTCGGCCTGAAAAAAGCCGCACCCAAGAACTGATTCATCCAACCCGTAAGTGTCCAGGCTGGCCACGGCCGATGGAGATTGCGTCAGCATCTCCGTCGGCGGTGGGCTTCGGCTAACTTCTATCCATTGTCCCATGAACTACCCGCATTCCGGCTTCGCCGCCTTGATCTCACTGCTGTTGCTGGCACCCACCCACGCCGCCGATTGGAAGCAGGCCGATGGCCCGCTTAAAACCCGCTGGGCCAAGGACGTCACTCCCGCCAACGCCCTGCCTGAGTATCCGCGGCCGCAGATGGTGCGCGAGGACTGGCTCAACCTCAACGGCTTGTGGGACATCAAGCTCGGTGACAGTCCGGAAACCAAGATCCTCGTGCCTTATCCGATCGAGTCGGCCTTGTCGGGCGTCATGAAGCACGCTGATCGCATGACCTATCGGCGCAGTTTCGAGGTGCCCAAAGCCTGGGGTACGCGCCAAGTGTTGCTGCACTTTGGTGCGGTGGATTGGCAAACGAAGGTGTCGCTCAATGGCAAGCTGCTCGGCGTGCACCGCGGCGGATATGACACATTCAGTTTCGATATCACCGCCGCGCTCAACGCCGATGGTGCCCAGCAACTCAGCGTCGAGGTGTTCGACCCGACCGACCTGGGCGGCCAGCCACGCGGCAAACAAACCATGCGGCCCGGCGGCATCATGTACACGCCGACGTCCGGCATCTGGCAGACCGTGTGGTTGGAACCGGTGGCCAAGGCGCACATCGACTCGTTGCACCTGATCCCGGATTTGGATGGCTCTTGTCTGCGCTTGACGGTGGCCGGCAGCGGCACGGTGGAGGCCGTCGCCAGTGACGATGGCAAGCCGGTGGCCACCATCAGCGGTGCCGCCGGCAGCGAACTCAAACTCGCCATTCCCAGTCCGAAGTTGTGGTCGCCGGCCTCGCCGCATTTGTACGACCTGCGGGTGACGCTGAAATCCGGCGACCAGGTGGTGGACAGCGTGACGAGCTATTTCGGCATGCGCAAAATTGCCTTGGGCAAGGATGAGCAAGGCGTCACCCGCTTGATGCTCAACGGCAAGTTCGTGTTTCAAGTCGGGCCGCTCGATCAGGGGTTCTGGCCGGATGGCATCTACACCGCGCCGACCGACGAGGCCTTGCGCTGGGATGTGGCGGAAATGCGCCGCCTCGGGTTCAACTGTGCCCGCAAGCACATCAAGGTCGAGCCGGACCGTTGGTACTACTGGTGTGACAAACTCGGATTGATGGTCTGGCAGGACATGCCCAGCGTCAATTCATACACCGACAAGCCCCAGCCCATCGATGTGCCGCAGTTCCAAACCGAACTGACGAGGCTTGTTAGAAATCATTGGAATCATCCCTCCATCATCCTGTGGGTGATCTTTAACGAGGCCCAGGGCCAGCACGATACCGAGGCGCTGGTGGCCACCGTCAAAGCCCTCGATCCGTCACGTCTCGTCAACAACGCCAGCGGCGGGGATGACAAGAAGTGCGGCGACGTGATCGATATGCACAACTATCCCGGTCCCGGCTCTCCGAAGCCGGAAGCAGAGCGGGCGGCGGTGTTAGGAGAATTCGGCGGCCTCGGCCTGGCCGTCGACGGCCACCGCTGGGCCGCCGCCAACTGGGGCTACAAGGGCACCCAGAGCATGGAGGCGCTGACCCGCGCTTACGAGAAATTGTTAGTAAATGCTTGGCGGCTGAAGGACTCTGCCGGTCTATCCGCCGTGATTTACACTCAGATCACGGATGTGGAGACCGAATGCAACGGGTTGTTAACCTATGATCGCGAGGTCAACAAGGTGCTTGCCGGGCGGGCGGCCGCGGTGAACAGCGGCAACTTGCCGCCGCAGCCGGTGATCAAGCAAGTGGTGCCAACCTCCCAACAAGAGGGGATCAACTGGCGCTTCACGTTTGACGCGCCGGCAGCCGATTGGATCAAGAGCGGCTTCAGTGATGCGGCGTGGAAAGAAGGACCCGGCGGCTTCGGCACGGCCGCCACTCCTGGTGCCGTGGTGCGCAGCGAGTGGAAAACGGCCGATATCTGGCTGCGCCGCAGCTTCGAGTGGACGGCCGTCGATGCCGGAGTGCCTGCCTTGTTCGTGCATCATGACGAGGACGTCGAGATCTACATTAACGGGGTGTTGGCAGGCAAGGCCGACGGCTTCACCTCCGATTACGAAGAGATGACACTCACGCCCGAAGGCCTGGCGGCGCTGCACCCCGGCAGCAATGTGTTTGCCGTGCATTGCCATCAGGTGAGTGGCGGCCAGTACATTGATGTGGGCATCATCACCGAAACCGCCCCATCCAGGTAGGCTCACTCCTCCCCCCGCTGCAAGCCGGCGCGGCGCAGTTTCTGCCGCAGCGTGGCGCGGTGCATGCGCAGCGCCGCGGCCAGATGCGTCGGCTTGTTCTCGTGCCTCTCTAGCAAATACCGCAGCATCACGGCCTCGATCCTATCGAACATCGCATCGTAGTCCGGGCGCTCGGCCTCGGGCAGCGCCAGTTCGGCGTCCAGCCAGCGGCTGACGGCCGCCTCCAGTTCGCCGGGAGCGGCGGTGGCGGTTGGGCCCGCGGCCGCGGCGACATGCGCCGGTAGATGGCTCAGGAACACCGGACCACTGCCGCAGAGGGCCGCGGCGTAGTCCAGGACATGGCGCAATTCGCGCACGTTGCCCGGCCACTGATAGGCCTGCAAGGTGGCCAGCACCGGCGCGGTGAGTTGCGGCGCGGGGGCGGCAGTGCGCACACCGAGGAAAAACGCGCTCAGGGCGGGGATGTCGCCGCTGCGCTCGCGGAGTGGAGGCAAGGGGATGGTCAGCGTGGTTAGAGCATAATACAAGTCCTCGCGCAGACGGCCGTCGCGCACCGCCTCGCGCGGATCGTGGGCGGAGGTGGCAAGCAAGCGCGGCCGAGGGCCCGCCGCGCCGGCCAACCACGCCGCCAGGCGGGTTTGCAGCTCGGGGGCAAGCTCGGTCACTTCCTCTAACACGATGGTGGCGCCGCCGTTCTCGATCTCACAGGCATCCTGCAGATGCGAGCAGGTCAGGAATGCCAACGGCTGGCTCGCCCGCGGGCCGTGGGCGTGAATGACCGCTGCGGTGAGCGTCTTGCCCGACCCGCTGGGGCCGGTGATCAAGGCGGGTACGTCGCCGGCACAGGCATGGGCGATGCCGATGAAGGTTTCCCGCAGGCAGGCGGCGGCTCCGATCAGGGTCGCCGCGCGGGTTTGCGGCGCGCCCGGGGTGGGCTGCGCCCGCGGCACTCCGCTGGCGAGCATGGCACCGAGGGTTTGCTCGAAGTGGCGCAAGTCCAGCGGTTTTGTCAGATAGGCGGAGGCCCCGGATTTCTGCGCGTGGATGGCGTGCTCCAAGGTGGCGTGCGCGGTGATCACCAGCACCGGCACGGCGGCCCCGCTGAGCCGCAGTTTCTCCAGCACTGTCAACCCGCTCATGTCCGGCAAGCCGATATCGAGCACCACTGCCGCAAACTCATCCTGCTCGAGGGCGGCCAGACCGGCGGCACCCGACGCCACCAGGCTGGGCAGGTGGCCCATGCGGCGGACCAAGAACGACAAGGCCGTGCCAAGTGCGTGTTCATCTTCAATGAGTAAAATCGGGCGGGCGGTCATGTTGGTGGCGGGTTAGGAGTCGATTCGTAGTGGGTCGGGGCGGGCGGTGCTGTGGCGAACTCGGCTCTCACCCGGGCACCGCCGCCGTCGCGGGGGTGACACTCAGTCCGCCGCCGTGCGCCTCGCAAATGTCTTTGACCACCGCCAAGCCCAATCCCATGCCGCCTTCCCGCTCGGAATAAAACGCTTCACCCAAGCGGGCGAGCGCCGACTCGCTGAACCCTGCGCCTTCATCCTCGACGAGCACCGCCACCCGCGCGCCGCCATCCTCCACCCGCACATGCACCCGGCCGCCGCGCGGCATCGCCTGCACCGCGTTGAGCAACAGGTTGCCTAACACCTGCTGCACGCGGTGGCGGTCGGCGCGGATCACCAAGGGTGGCGCGTCCAGCGCCACGGCGCTATCTAGCAGCACCCCGGCATGGCGCGCCTGAGGTTCCATCAGGCGCAGCGCCTGCCGCAACGCGGCGCGCAAGTCCAACTCCGCGAGTACCGGCGGCGCGGGTTTGGCATAACTCAACCACTGGCCGACCAGGGCCTCGATCCGCTCCGCCTCGCTCTCGATGAGTTGGCGCGAGATGGCCGCCTCGTCCGGTGCCGCCGCTTCCAGCAATTGCGCGTGGAGCCGGATGGCCGCCACCGGATTGCGCAATTCGTGGGCGAGGCTGGTGGCCATCCGGCCTAACATGGCGTGCCGTTCAGCCGCGCGGCGGCGTTCGCGCTCATTGCGGAGGCTGGTGTGAGTGCGGGTGAGGGTTTGCGCGAGTTGGCCGATTTCATCGCGCCGCGAGACCGGCAACGCGGGCAACTCGCGCTCGGTACCCACCAGCGGCAGCGATTCGGCCAGGCTGCGCAACGGCCGGGTCACCCGCCGCGCCAGCCACCAGCCCAGTCCTAACGACAACAGCCAGAACACGGCCAAGGCCAGCCAGGTGTCGGCGCGGTCCAGCGCCAACACGCGCTGCGCCGGGGAGCGCAGGAAAATGACCTGCGTGCCGTCCTTCCCTAACACACCTACCATCCACGCGCCATCCGCCATGACGTTGACCTTGCCGTCGACGCCCAGGCGCAACGCCGCGCGAGCGACGGCATCGTCGGCCTGGCCGATAATCAGGCCGGTTTTTGGCTGTCGGAAAAACACGCGTGCGCCGATGATCTCGCCAAGTTGGGCGGCCATCTTCGCACTTTGAGGCAAGCGCGCGCGCTCCAGGAATCCGGCATTGACCCGCGCCAAGCCCTCGAACGCCCGCCGTTCCTCGCGGTCGAGTTGCCGCTCGAAGGCGAACACCAGTGACAGCGATCCTAACAACACAAACACCGCCACGCTCGCCGTCATCCATACGGCCAGGCTAGCTGGCCGCCGGCTTGCTGGGGGCTGCGCGGTGGTGGGTGGCACGGGGGAAATCAGGTGAATCGATTGGCTCCGGGAAATTGCATCAACCCGATTGAATCCGGGCAGGATGCCCGGTCCACGTGGCGCGGGCATTCTGCCCGCCGCCTTGCTTTTTCACGGTCTGATGTTGCAGGGCGCCTGGGGCTGGATGGTGCCGTGGAATGAGTGCCGAGAGCAACAAAAGATGGGTGACTCCGCAACCGCGCCTTGCAAGGCTCCCGCCGTCACTTCACCGGGGAGAAGTCCGTCGGCTTGAGGAACACGGATTTGACGCCATCCGGCACGGTCAGCGAGCTGCCGGCGGCATCCTCGGAGGCTTGCTTGACCGCCAGCCAGGCGGGGTCGGCGCGGAATGCGTCCCAGGATTTTTGGGCGGCGGCGGCATCTTTGTGGGCGAGGAAGTAGAGCAGAGTTTCGCCTGCCGCGGGTTGGCCCGCGAGCGGTTGGAAGTAGCCGAGGTTGGTGATGCCGTGGTGGCTGAACAGGCCGCGCGTGTGGTCCCGGAAGCGGCTGTGCAATGCGGCCAGCTTGCCCGCGGGGGTGGTGTAGGTGCGCATTTCAAACAGTCGCTCGCTGCCGTCGCCCGCAGCGCTGAAACCCTGCGAGAAATCCGTGGCGGTTAGGAAAAGCTGATCGGCTTTGTTGACGAGCCGGCCGTCCTTCTCGGACGCGGCGGCGACCTTTTTCCAATCCTCGTCGGCCTGAAACTTCGCCCACGAGGCGTCACGTGCCGCGCGGTCCGGATAGGCGAGGAGATAGATGAGCAGGTTGTCCTTGTTATCAACGGGCACCCAGTAGGCGATGTTGGTCATGCCGTGCTTGGCAAAAAGGCGGGTGGTGTGGTCGCGGAAGCGGGCCATCAGCGCATCGAGTTTGCCGGGCTCCGCGTGGTAGGTGCGCAGTTCATAGACGCGCGTATCCGTTGGCTTGTCTTCGGCGGTGGCGGCGGCGGTGGCGGCGGCGAAGGACAGCCCTGCTGCCAGCAAGGCGGTGGTTAGGTGCTTGGTCATCGTGCGAAGCGTAGCCATGCCCCGCCCGCTGGCAAGGCAAACTTGGATCCGCTCAGGGTTCCTGCAGGTGCTTGATGGATTGGGCGAGCGCGGCGGCCTTGTCGGGTTGCTTGGCGGCGGTGTAGGCGCGTTGCAGGCCCAGCAATGCACCCATGTCATTGGGAAAGGCCACCAGCGCGTCGGAAAATGCCTCGATGGCGGCGTCCGGCTTGTTTTCCGCCAGATGATAGTCGCCGAGGCGGGCCAGCATGGGAGTGAGCACCACCGGCGGATAGAGCAAGGATGCGGGCTGTTGGCGGTCGGCGGCGGAGCGCAACCAGTTATAGGCGGTGCCGCGCAGGTTTTTGGGTCCGGCCAGCGAGAGGCGGCCGCGGATGTCGCTGGCGAGCACCTCGATGGCTCGAAATGCGCGCGTCCACGCCGAGCGCTCGCCGCCATCGGCAGCCATGGATTGGGCTTTGGCCATTTGCTCGCCGTGAAAGGCCAGCGCCGCACTGTTTTTCCTGGCCTCGTCGAGATTGCCTTCTTCTAACAAACGCTGCGCGTCCAGTGCGATGCGCAGGCCGTCGATCCCCCAATAGGCGAGGCATTCGTCATGATAGGGTTTGATCGTCTTGGGCTTGGGCAGGGCGGCCAGCGCGAGGGCGGCATCGCCGGGCAGGCCCCGGCGCATGAGCAGGCGGGCGGGCAGCGTCTCGGCTTCCCACAACATCATCCGCACCCCGGCCGATGAGGCACGTGCCACTGACAACGGCGTGGCTGCCAATTTTTTGGCGGCGCTCAGGGCTGCATCGAAATCCCCCTTCGAGGCCAGCGCCACTACCCGATAGCACTCGGCCTTGACCCAGTCGGGACAATCGGCAAAAGTCGTTTTGTTAGATCTTATCCATTCGCTGAACAAAGTGGCGGCGCGGTCGAACGCGGTGACTGCCTCGGCGTGTTCACCGCTGCGCCATGCGTAGTGGCCCAACAGATGGCAATAGGGGGCGTAATCCGGCACCATTTGGCAGAGGTTGCGGGCAAGGAGCAGCGAGGGTTTCAGATCCGGTGCCTCGGCGCGGATCAGCAACAGGGCGTTGAGTGGCAGCGGGCTGTCGGGGTGGGCCTTGATCAGGGCGGTCAGCTCGTCCTCGGACTGCTGTTGGTTGGGGGTGGCGGAACCGGTCTCATCATAGCCGCTGCGGCTGAAGAGGGCGGCAAACATGGCGGCTTGCAGGTCGTTGGGGAATTTTTTGGCGACCTTGCGGAAGGCCGAAGCCGCCGACACCGGGCCCTCTTCCAAGTACTTGATCAGGCCATAAGCGTAACCCCGTTCCAGATCGCTGCCTTTCCCCTGATCGACCAAATCGAGCATGCGTTCCACTGCCGCATTGCGCGCCTTGCCGGTGGCCGGGGTGGGCACCAGCAGCGACATGGCCATGCCCCAATGCGCCAGCAAGCAGTCCGGATCGGCGCGCATGGCCACGGCGAAAAACCGGCTGGCCTCAAATTCCCAGCCGGCATGGAGGTGATTGAGCCCTTGATTGACGGCCGCCTGCGCCTCGTCATTGGCGGTGGTGACCGCCATGGCGATGCCGCCGGGAAACGCCCTGGGGGATGGGGCTGCCAACGCCTTGACGGCTGCCGGGATGGCGTCTTCGAGGGGTGCCACGTCCTTGCCCAGGGCGCCGCCGCACAGCCCGAGTGCCATCAAAATTGCCATCCAATTGCTCATGGCGTGACTTTTTCACAGGTCCGTGGCACAACCAAGCGGAAAAGATTGAGGAGGGGCGATCTCCGCATCGCCCAGGGCCATGAGGCGACAATGGGCGGCGGGTGGCCACCACGCCTCGGCTCGCCATGGGCTACGGCGAGCCGGAGATCGCCCCTCCTTGATGGAGGGATCAGTCCGCTTGCAGGAACGGATATTTATAGTCGGTGGGCGGCAGGAAGGTTTCCTTGATGGTGCGCGGGGAGACCCAGCGCAACAAATTGATTTTGGCGCCGGCCTTGTCATTGGTGCCACTGCCGCGGGCGCCACCGAAGGGTTGTTGGCCGACGACCGCTCCGGTGCATTTGTCGTTGATGTAGAAATTGCCGGCGGCGTTGCTCAGTTTGCGGGTTGCCAATTCGATGGCATAGCGATCCTGAGCCAGGATGGCGCCGGTGAGGGCATACACGGATGTTGCGTCCACCAACTCCAAGGTTTGCTCAAACTCATCTGCATCATAAACGAAAATGGTCAGCACCGGCCCGAACAACTCCTCGCACATGGTCACGTAGCGCGGATTGGTGGTGACAAGGATGGTCGGTTCGATGAAGTAGCCCTTGCTCTTGTCATAGTTGCCACCGGCGATGATCTCGACCTCGTTGGAGAGCCGGGCCGCTTCGATATAGCCCACCAACTTGTCAAAACTCTTCTCGTCGATGACCGCATTGATGAAATTGGTGAAATCCTCGGTCGGCCCCATCTTCATGTCCTGCAAATCCGCCAGCACATGGGCTTTCACCTCCGGCCATAAATTGCTAGGGACATAGGCGCGGGATGCGGCCGAACATTTCTGGCCCTGGTATTCGAAGGCGCCCCTGGCCAACGCGACGGCCAGGGATTTTGCCTCGGCGGACTTGTGTGCCATGATGAAATCCTTGCCGCCGGTTTCGCCGACGATGCGGGGGTAGGAGCGGTACTTGTGAATGTTGTTGCCGATGGCCTGCCAGATGCTTTGGAACACTTCCGTGCTGCCGGTGAAGTGAATTCCGGCAAAATCCCTGTGATTGAAAATGACCTCTGCGGCGTCAGGCCCGCTCGGATAGATCAGGTTGATGACCCCGGCGGGCACTCCTGCCTTACGGAACACTTCCATCAACACATTCGCGGCGTACACTTGGGTGTTGCTCGGCTTCCAAACCACCACATTGCCCATCAAGGCGCAACTTGATGGCAGATTCCCCGCGATGGCGGTGAAGTTGAACGGAGTCAGGGCATATACAAAGCCTTCCAGCGGCCGCCACTCGAGCCGGTTCCACACGCCTGGTCCGGACAGTGGTTGCTCGGCGTATATCTCCGTCATATACTGGACATTGAAGCGGAGGAAATCGGCGAGTTCGCAGGCGCTGTCGATTTCAGCCTGGAACGCGTTCTTGCTTTGGCCTAACATGGTTGCGGCGTTCACCCTGGCGCGATACGGGCCGGCGATCAATTCCGCTGCCTTGAGGAAGATGGTGGCGCGGTGTTCCCAGCCCAGAAGGGTCCATGCGGGTTTGGCCGCCAAGGCCGCGTCGATGGCCTGGCTGATATGACTTTTATCACTCTTATGGAAATGGCCCAGGGTATGCCGGTGGTCGTGCGGAGGTGCCAGGCGGATCGGGTTGCCGCTGCGGACTTCCTTGTCACCGATGTACATCGGAATATCCAGTTGCTGGCCGCGCAGTTCCTTGAGCATGGCCTGCAATTCCTTGCGTTCGGCGCTACCGGGAGCATAACTCTTCATCGGTTCGTTAACTGCAACCGGTACTTTGTAGATTCCTTTTGGCATGATTTTCGTCTTTCTATGAAGGAGGCTTGCCGTGCTGTGAAGCATGGCGGGCGGTCCGGATTTTGCTGGAAATCCGTCTCTGCCGCCGATCGCTCACGAGCCAAAGGCGACGCTGCGGATCGGACACCAGGAGCGGAATGCATGGGACCATGTCCTCGCCCCAGAGAATGCCTATCGATACCGCAGTGCCAAGAATTTTCTCGGAATTTTTCCGGTGCCGGGCAGGGGCTCGGGCCGGGTCATGAGATTTTGCTAGCCTCGGGTGGCCCGGCCGATTACAATGGTGTCATGAACCTTGGTACTCTCGGCTGTGGAAAAATGGGAACCACCCTCATCGGTGGCGCGATCCGTGCGGGCATTGTCACCGCCGATCAAGTCATCGGCTGTGACCCCGTGGCGGCTGCGCGTGAGTCATTCACCCAGCTAACCGCGGCCAGAACCACCAGTTCGGCCGCTGAGATGGCCAACGCTTGCGAGGTGATTTTCCTCTGCACCTTGCCGCCCCACGCCGCCGAAGCCCTGCGCGCCGCGGCGCATGCGGCCGCCGGTCAACCCCGCCTGGTCATTTCCATCGCCGCAGGCATCACGCTGGCTGCGCTGGAAGCGGCCTGCCCGGAAAATTTCCGCGTCATCCGGGCCATGCCCAACACGCCGGCGCTCGTCGGCAAGGGGGCCGCCGGCTATTGTCTGGGCACCCGCGCCACCCCCGCCGATGCCGCCACCGCCCAAATGTTGTTGGAAGCAGTGGGTCTCGCCATTGAAATGCCGGAGCGCTTCATGAATCTGGTCACCGGCCTGTCGGGCAGCGGCCCGGCCTACGTTTACGTGGTCATTGAAGCCCTCGCCGACGGCGGGGTGTTGGCTGGTCTGACGCGAGCGGTGGCCTTGCGACTGGCTGCGCAGACGGTGCTGGGAGCCGCCGCGATGGTGTTGGAAACCAACGAACATCCGGCGGTTCTCAAGGATAAGGTCACCTCACCCGGCGGCACCACCATCGCCGGCCTCGCCGAACTCGAGCGCCTCGGCCTGCGCTCCGCCTTGATTGCCGCCGTCAGCGCCGCATCCCGCCGCGCCGAGGAACTCGGCCACCAATAAGCACCAGGCTGGTGCCTAAGCGTTGCCGCCCGGCGGCTGGGACTCGATGCCGCGGACGAAAATTTCCACCGTGGCGCGGATCCAGCCGTCGCTATCCAGGCCGGAGAGGCCGGAGCTGCGGCGCAACAGTCCGCCCATCAAGGCGGAGGTGAGCACCTCGGCAAAGGCCATCGCGTCAATCCCGGCGCGCACCCGGCCGGCCAGGCGGTGTTGTTCGAGATTGGCAGCGATGCTGCGGTGGAATGGCTCCAACACATCGCCGATCAACTCCTTGGCCAAGGTTGGGCGGCGCCGGCTCTCACCGATCATCGCCCGCGCCATGCCCTCGCAACGCTCCAACGACGCGTTGTAAACCTGCGCAAAACGCATCAGGTCATCGAGCAGGTTGCCGCTGAAGCCGCCGCCACAATCACACAGGGCTCGGAATTCGTCCGAGGTCTCCTGCACCACTGCCACCAATAATTTTTGTTTGGTTTCAAAGTGCCGGAACAAGGTCACCTCGTTGCAGCCCGCGCGTTCCGCGATCCCCCGCGTGGTGGCCGCTTCGATGCCCTTGTCGCCAAATTCCGCGCGCGCCGCCTCCAACAGGCGTGGGCGCGCGCCGGTGGATTCGCTCGCTTTTTTGATGGGGGGCTCGGCGCTCACGCAGGAAAGTTTTTGCAAGTAATCGCTTGCATGCAAGCTCAATCGCGTTTAAATCCCGCTTGGTCATGCCGAAAAGCCTGTTTATCCGTCGTTTGCTGAGTTGTAGCCCGCTGCTGGTGTTGAGTGGCTGTGGGCCGGTGGGTCCCAATCACGAGACGCCGGCGCTGGAATTGCCGGCGGCGTTTTCGCAAGGTGGGGTGAGTTTCAAGCGGCAATCGCCGCTGGGGCAGGCGCAGCCGCAGCAATGGTGGCGGATGTATCATGACGCGACGCTCACCGCGCTGGTGGAGCGTGCGCTGGTCAACAACCAAGATCTCAAGGGGGCGGCGGCGCGCCTGCGCCAAGCCCATGAAATGAGCAATGAAGCACGCTCACAATATTTTCCCGACATCACCCTGGGCACTGTGGCGGAACGCTCGAAAATCCGCTACCGCGGCCCCGGTGGCGGTGGCACCATTCAGTCGGACAATTTTGCCGTGCCGGTGGTGTTGCGCTATGAGCTGGACGTGTGGGGCAAGGTCAGCCGTCAAGTCGAGTCCGCGCGGGCGTCGGAATCCGCCGCCGGGGAGGGCCTCAATGCCTTGCGGCTCAGCGTGGCCGGCGAGGTGGCCCAAACTTATTGGACGCTGCGGGCCGTCGACGCCAATCGCGCGGTGCTCACCCGCACCGTGGAAATCCGCCGCAAGGCGCTCGAACTCCTCACCAAACGGCGCGATGTGGGCAACATCAGCGGCCTGGACTTGGCCCGCGCCGAAACGGAAGTGGCCACCGCCGAGGCCGAGCGGATCCGCCTCGAGCAGGACCGCATCTTGCTGGTCAACGCGCTGGCGGTGCTCAGCGGGTCGCTGGCCACCGGCTCGGCCATCGCCGAGCAGCCGGAATTGCCGCAACCCCCGGCCGTGCCACTCGCGCTGCCCTCCGAGATGTTGCGTCAACGGCCCGATATCCGTGCCGCCGAACGCCGGGTGGCCGCCGCCAACGCCAACATCGGCGTGGCCAGCGCCGCGTTCTATCCGTCATTCACGATCAACGCATCCAGTGGCGTGGATGCCGCGCATTTGGCGGATATCTTCAACGCATCTTCGCTGGTGTGGTCGCTCGGCACCAGCACGCTGACATCCATCACCAGCCAGAAATTGCTCAATGCCCAGCGCAATGCCGCAGTAGCCGCCCACGATGCGGCCAGCGCGGATTACCGTCAGGCGGTGCTAGAGTCGATCCGCGAAGTGGAGAACGCGCTGCAAGGTGCGGCGATATTGCAACGCCGCCAGGTGGCGCAGGACAAGGCGCTGCAAGCCGCCCGCAAAACCTTCGACCTGTCCGTCAAACGCTTCCAAGCCGGCCTGGTCAGCTTCCTCGATGTGGTCGACGCCGAACGCACCCGCCTGGATACCGAACAGGCGGCCAACGCGATCCGCGCCGAGCGCCTTGCGGTGTCGGTGTCGCTGATCAAGTCCCTCGGCGGGGCTTGGTGAATATGACACAAGACTTCACGTCTTGCGTCTGAATCCTTTCCAATAAAAAACGATTATGAACAGAAAACGTCTCCTCACCGCCGCCGGATGGCTCGTCGCCGGGACCGTGCTCACCTCCTGTGATCAGAAACCGGCCGCCGCAGCCGGCCCGCCGCCAGGTGGCATGCCGGAAGTGGCCGTCATCACCGTGCAAACCCAGCGCGTCGCGCTGACCACTGAATTGGCCGGACGGGTCGCCGCCTCGCAGACCGCCGAGGTGCGCCCCCAAGTCGGTGGCATCATCCAAAACCGGCTGTTCACCGAAGGGTCCGACGTCAAGGCCGGCGACGTGCTCTACCAGATCGATCCAGCCAGCTATCAGGCGGCCTATGACGGAGCCACCGCAGCACTGGCCAAGGCCCAGGCCGGTGTGGCCCCGCTGCGGCTCAAGGCCGAGCGCTACAAGGAATTGTTGAGCAGCGAGGCGGTCAGCAAACAGGACTACGACGACGCCTCGGCGGCGCAGAAGCTGGCGGAGGCTGAGATTGAATTGGCCAAGGCGGCGCTGGAATCCGCCCGCATCAATCTGGCCTACACCAAGCTGACGGCACCCATTTCCGGGCGCATTGGCCGCTCTGCAGTGACCAACGGCGCGTTGGTGACCGCCAGCCAGACGTTGCCGTTGGCCACCATCCAACTACTCAACCCGGTGTATGTGGACGTCACCCAGTCGAGCAGCGAAATGCTGCGCTTGCGCCAGGCGCTGGAAAGCGGCCAGCTCACCCACGCCGGCGGCCAGGCGAAGGTGCAGTTGCAGCTGGACGACAACAGCCACTACCCGGAGCCCGGCAGCCTGAAGTTTTCCGAAGCCTTCGTCGAAGCGAGCACCGGCTCGGTGACCTTGCGCACGCTCTTCCCCAATCCGAAGCTCGTGCTGTTGCCCGGCATGTTCGTGCGTGCCGTGCTCGAGGAAGGGATCAAGGACGATGCCATCCTCGTCCCGCAGCGCGGCCTCACCCGCAACCCAGCCGGCAACGCCATGGTCATGACCGTCAATGCCGATGAGAAGGTCGAGCCGCGGGTCATCGCGGTCACCCGCACCGTCGGCGACAGCTGGTTGGTGACCGATGGCTTGAAAGTGGGCGAGCGAGTGATCGTGGAGGGCTTGCAAAAGGCCCGCCCCGGCACCCCGGTCAAAGCCGTGCCTTTCGTCGCCAAGCCCGCACCCGCCGCAGCCGCCGCACCCGTGCCGGCCGCACCCGCAGCCGCCGCACCCACGCCGGCCGCACCCGCGCCGGCCGCACCCGCGCCGGCCACACCCGCGCCGGCCGCGCCCGCCGCACCCGCAGCGACCAAGTAACACGCATCAGTTGCTTGGATGAACGCCTATTTCAACAAACCGCTGGATCACCCAATGAAGACCGCCGCAGGCGCTTCTAACTAACGAAATTTCCTCCCCATGCCGCGCTTTTTCATCAACCGCCCGATCTTTGCCTGGGTCATCGCCATCATGATCATGCTGGCCGGCCTCCTGTCTATCAAGACACTCCCGGTTTCGCAGTACCCGCCGATCGCCCCGCCGCAAATCACCATCAACGCCGCCTATCCGGGCGCCTCCGCCCAGACGGTGCAGGATACCGTCACCCAGGTGATCGAACAAAAGCTCAACGGCATTGACAACCTCATCTATATGTCGTCGACCAGCGACGCGAGCGGCGGGGTGGCCATCAATCTGAACTTCAAGGCGGGCACCGACCCTAACATAGCGCAGGTGCAGGTGCAGAACAAATTGCAGCTGGCCACGCCGCTGTTGCCGCAGATTGTGCAGCGCCAGGGCATCTCGGTGCTCAAGTCCACCCGCAACTTCCTGCTCATCGTCGGCCTGGTATCGGAAGATGGCAAGATGGACCGCAGCGCGTTGACCGACTACATGGTGTCCAATCTGCAGGATATCGTCAGCCGCCTCGACGGGGTGGGGGAGATGCGGGTGTTCGGCACCCAGAACGCCATGCGCATCTGGGTCAACCCGGCCAAGCTCAACAACTTCCACCTCACCACCAATGACGTCATCGCGGCCCTGCAATCGCAGAATGTGCAGATTTCCGCCGGCCAATTCGGCGGCGTGCCAGCCAGCAAGGGCCAGCAACTCAATGCCACCATCAACGCCCGCGCCTTGCTGCAGACGGCCCAACAGTTTGATGCGATCATCCTGCGCACCAACGGCGACGGCTCCAGCGTGCGGCTCGGCGATGTGGCCGAAAGCCGGATCGGCACCGAGAACTACGAGATCCAATCGTTCTACAACGGCAAACCGATGGGGGGGATGGCGGTGCGACTGGCCGCCGGAGCCAACGCGCTGGAAACCGGCGACCGGATCAAGGCCAAGATGGCGGAGCTCTCGAAGTACTTTCCAGCCGGGGTGAGGGTGGCCTATCCGTATGACTCCACCCCGTTTGTTAAAATCTCGATTGAAGAGGTGGTGCGCACCCTGATCGAAGCGGTGTGTTTGGTGTTCATCATCATGTTTCTGTTTCTGCAGAACATCCGCGCCACTCTCATCCCCACCATCGCGGTGCCGGTGGTGTTGTTAGGCACCATGGGCGTCCTCGCCATCGCCGGCTTTTCCATTAACACGCTGACCATGTTCGCGCTGGTCATCGTCATCGGGCTGCTGGTGGATGACGCCATCGTGGTGGTGGAAAACGTCGAACGCATCATGTCCGAAGAGGGCCTCTCACCCCATGATGCCACCGTCAAATCCATGGGCCAGATCACCAGCGCGCTCTGGGGCATCGCGACGGTGCTCACGGCGGTGTTCCTGCCGATGGCATTTTTCAGCGGCTCCACCGGGGTGATCTACCGCCAGTTTTCCATCACCATCATCTCCGCCATGATTTTGTCGGTGTTTGTGGCGATGATCCTCACCCCGGCGCTCTGCGCCACCATCCTCAAGCCCATCGCCAAGGGCCATCAGGCCGGCGAAGGCGGTTGGTTCAGTGGGTTTTTCCGCCACTTCAACCGGGTGTTCGACTTCTGCCGGGGAACCTACGAAGGCATCGTCGGCCGCTCGTTCGGCCAGCCGCTGCGCTATCTGGCGGCGTATGCTGCCATCGTCGCCGCGATGGGCTATTTTTTCCTGCACTTGCCCACCTCGTTCCTGCCGGACGAGGACCAGGGGTTCATCATGTGTCAGGTCCAGTTGCCGGCCGGCGCCACCCAGGAACGCACCCTCGAGGTGATGCGGGAAATGGAGCGCCATTTCATCGAGGACGAGTCCAAAACCGTGGAAGGCATCATCACCGTGGCGGGTTTCAGCTTTGCCGGCAGCGGCCAGAACATGGCCCTCGCCTGGGTCAAACTTAAGGACTGGAAACTGCGCAATGGCAAGGAACTCAGGGCGCAGGCCGTGGCTGGCCGGGCGATGAAGAGCTTCTCGCAGATCCGCGACGGCATGGCCTTCGCCTTCGTCCCGCCGGCGGTGCTCGAATTGGGCGTCGCCAACGGGTTCGACTTCCAATTGCAGGACCGTGGTGCCCTCGGCCATGAAAAGCTCATGGAGGCCCGCAGCCAACTGTTGGGCATGGCCATGAAAAACCCCAAACTCATCGCCGTCCGCCACAACGGACTGGACGACTCGCCCCAGTTCAAGCTCGACATCGACGATGTGCGGGCCGGCGCCTTGGGAGTGTCCCTATCCCAGGTCAACGACGTGTTAGCCACCGCTTGGGGCAGTTCCTACGTCAACGATTTCATCCAGGACGGGCGGGTCAAGAAAGTCTTCCTGCAATCGGATGCCCGCTACCGGATGGTGCCGGAGGACATCAACAACTGGTACGTCAATAACAAGAGCGGCCAGATGGTGCCGTTCTCCGCCTTTGCCAGCGCCCGCTGGCAGTTCGGCTCACCCCGCCTCGAGCGATACAACGGGATTCCCGCCGTCGAGATCATGGGCCAGGCCGCCCCGGGCATCAGCACCGGCGAGGCCATGGCCGAGATGGAGAAAATGGCGGCCCAGTTGCCACCGGGCATCGGGTTTGAGTGGACCGGTCTCTCCTACGAGGAAAAAAATGCCGGTGCCCAGGCCCCGACCTTGTATGCCATCTCGTTGTTGGTGGTGTTTCTCGCGGTGGCGGCTTTGTACGAAAGCTGGACCATCCCGTTTGTCAACCTGTTGATGCTGCCACTCGGCCTGCTGGGGGCCGTCGCGGCGGTCAAACTGCGCATGTTCCCCAATGACGTCTATTTGCAAATCGGCCTCCTGACCACCGTCGGCCTTTCCACCAAAAACGCCATCTTGATCATTCAGTTCATCAAGCAACTCATGAACCAGGGCCACGACTTGGTCGACGCCACGCTCACCGCGGTGCGCATCCGCTTGCGCCCGGTGATCATGACCTCGCTGGCGTTCTTCTTCGGCACCCTGCCGCTCGCGCTGACCCATGGCGCCGGCGCTGCCGCCCAGAACGCCATCGGCACCGCGGTGACCGGCGGACTGCTCTCGGCCACTTTCATCGACCTGATCTTCATCCCGTTCTTCTTCGTGCTGGTCTCACGGATTTTTGGCCCGAAGACAGCAGCGCCGACGCCAGCGGTGCCCGTTGCAGTGGCCAAGCCGGCTGCGCTGGGTTGAATGCCAGCACGCGGGACTTGGCAAGTGGCCCGCCTTACGCCACGTTGCCGCCCGATGAAACACGTGGTGATCCATACTGACGGCGGCTGCAAGGGCAATCCGGGGCCTGGCGGCTATGGCGCGGTGCTGGTCAGCGGCAAACACCGCATGGAAATCTCCGCCGGCTACCGCCTGACAACTAACAACCGCATGGAATTGCGCGCCGCCATCGCCGCCCTCGAATTGCTCAGCGAACCGTGCGAGGTGGACCTGCACTCGGATTCCAAGTACATCATCGATGCCTTTTCCAAAAAATGGATCGCCGGCTGGCAACAGCGCGGCTGGCAAACCGCCGCCAAACAACCCGTCAAAAACCGTGACCTGTGGTTGCGCCTGCTCGCCGCCATCGGCTCGCACAAAATCCATTGGCATTGGGTGAAAGGCCACGCCGGCCACGCCGAAAACGAGCGCTGCGATGTGCTCGCCAACATAGCGGTGAAGGCCCCCGTTCTGCTGGACGACGTGGGGTTCGGCGAATCGTAGCGCCCGGCGAAGGCCTTGCTGTGTGATCCCTGCAATCCACCAGCCTGCGCATTAAAGCGCCGCGGCCGGGAGCTGAAAACGGCCACGCCAAGCCCGCGTCGGGCAAATCTTGTCCGCCCCTGATGATTGACGCTGCTTGTGGGAATAAGCGAATCTAGCGGCAAGTCAACAGCCGCCCCGCCGATCCATCAATGCCCATCATTTCTTGTCATGATTAAGTCCACATCCCTCATCCTTCTCACATGCATCGCAACTTTGCAGGCTCAGAATTTACTCGAGCCGTTGGTGGTGACCGCCGAGCGGGTGGCCACGCCGCTGAGCGACACGCCCTATGCTGCGACCCGTCTGGACGCGGATTACATTCGGGAGAACACCCGTCGCACGCTGCCCGATGCCCTGCAATACACGCCCGGTGTGTTGGTTCAAAAGACATCCTACGGTCAAGGCTCACCGATCATTCGGGGCTTCACCGGACGCCAGAACCTGCTGCTGATGGATGGCGTGCGCATCAATAATTCCACCTTCCGCGGCGGCCCGGTCCAATATTGGAACACCCTCGATCCCCTCGCCATCGACCACCTCGAGTTGATCAAGAGCCAAGGGTCCGTGCTCTATGGCTCCGATGCCGTCGGCGGCACCCTCAACGCGTTCGGCAAGACCTCCCGCTTTCGTGACGCATCCGCCGGGCAGGCCTATGTCGGCGGCTCCGCCTCGTATGAATACCGCAGCAATGGCCAGGGCAGCAGCATCGGCCGGCTCGAAACCGAGACCGGGGTGGGCGGACAATTCGGCATTCTGCTAGGAGTTTCCGCCAAGGACTTCGGGGATATTCGCGACAACGCGCTGGGCCGCATGGTCAATACCGGCTATCCGGAACAGGACCTCGACCTGCGCTTCGACTATGCCGTCACCCCGGACTCCACCCTGACCCTGGCCAGCTACTACGTCACTCAGGACAACGTCTCACGCTGGCATCGCACCCTCAATAACCCCGGTTGGACCGATGGCGATCACTATGCCGGCAAGGGAACCTATAACTACGATAACTTCAACCAGGGGCACTCGCTCACCTATCTGCGCTATGCCGGCAAAGACGCCCAAGCCAACGCTGCCATCAAGAGTTGGAGCGCCACCCTGTCGTTCCAAAACGTCCAGGATGGGGAGAATCTCGACGCCAACAACAACAAAGCCGATCAGGTCCAATCGCTCTCGACCCAGGTCCAGACGGTCGGTTTCGACCTCACCCTCGAGTCCGACGCCGGCCCTGGCAGCTTCGTCTATGGCTGTGATTTTTATCACGACAGCGTGAATTCCTCGGGCTGGTCCAATAACTCAGCCGGCACCAGTTATAGGGAAAAGCTCCCGGTGGCGGATGATTCCACCTATGACATGCTGGGGATTTTCACCCAGTACACATGGAAACCCGCGGCGGCGTTTGAAGTGATCGGCGGCGCCCGCTACACCTACGTCGATGCGAAGCTCGGCCGCTTCTACGGCTACAATCCCGCCACCGGCACCACCACGCTGGTCCACGATCAATCCTTCAATTGGGATGCGCTGGTCGGGTCGCTGCGCTTGCTCTATCACATTGACGGCAATTGGAGTGTTTACGGTGGCCTGTCACAGGCCTTCCGCGCTCCCAACCTCAACGATCTATCCGGTGATGTGACGTCCTTGGCGGATACCAAGTCGCGCGGGTCAGTCAATGTCCAGCCGGAGAGATTCCTCACCTATGAACTTGGCGCACGGCGGGTGAGTGAGTCGTTCACCAGCAGCGCCTCGATCTTTTACACCGACGTCACCGATGCCATCTCCAGCGTGAAGGACGGCACCCGCAACATCACCACCAATGCCGCGCAAGGGTATGTCTATGGCACTGAGCTGGAAGCCGCTTGGCGCATCGCCCCGCAGTGGCTGCTTTCCGGCTACATCGCGTGGATGGATGCCCGCACCCAAGCGCCGGATACCCTCGGCGGCCCGGTCATCAACAAGCCCAATACCCGCCAAATGCCCCTCACTGGCTCGCTGGCGTTGCGGTGGACCGCGGCGTCAAACAAGTATTGGGTCGAGGGTCGCATCCTGGCTGCCGATACCGAAGACCGCATCACCGCCGCTGACCAAGCCGCGGACTATCAGCGCATCCCGACCGGCGGCACGCCGGGATATGTGGTCGCCTCGCTGCATGCCGGTTGGCAGGTCAATGAGCATCTGGATCTGCACTGCGGGTTGGAGAATCTAACCGATGCGAACTGCCGTACTGTCGGCTCCGGCCAGAATGAACCCGGCTTCAATGCGATTGTGGGTGCCAGGGTCACGTGGTAATGAATGAACTGTAAACCACGGCGCCGGCAAAGTCCGGCGGCATCGGGATGTCGCGGATCGACCACTCGCGCGGCGGTCGCGCCGAGGCGGGCAGCTTGAGCAGCGCGGGCGCTTGGCCGGGAGTCAGCGTGACCTCGATTGCCTCCAGCGCGTCTATCAAACCCTCGCCGGTGGCTTTTAGATAGGCCTCCTTGCGCGTCCAGCCGGTGAAAAATGCCCGGCGTTGCAGGTGTGGGGCCGGCAGGGCGGTCAATTCACCCAGTTCGCGAGGAGAAAAAACCCGCGCGGCCAGCGGCAGCCAATCCGGGGCCTCCGCACCCATCGACTCGATGTCGATGCCGACATCCCGCCCGCGGGCCAGGGCGATGGCGAGCAAGCCGCCGGAATGCGACAGGTTGAAGCGCGGATTTTCTTCCGGGTGAGGGAAAACAAGGATGGGTTTGCCGTGGGGTTGATAGGCAAACTCCAGCGCGGCCGGCTCGACGTTCAGGCAAGCCGCGAGGAGAAGTCGCAACAGGGCCCGGCCAAACACGAAGTGCTGGCGAGCTTCGTCCGCACGGTATCTCTCCGCCCGCTCGCGTTCGTCCCGGCCGAGCAGGCCGGTGAGCCCTGCCATGCCGGCCTCGGCGGCGGGCAGCCTGGCCAGCCACACTTGGACCTCGTCGCTGCCGAGCGCCGCTGCCGTTCTCAGCGCGACATTGGGGTCGCCCCACTCATGATAGGTGATTGGCATGTGGCGGCGGGGTGGGGGGGCCAGGCGGGGCTGCCGCTTGTTGGGCGCGCCGCAGCAGCGCCGCCAGAGTCTGCGCCAGCACCGGCATGCGTTGCGGGGTGAGGATTTCCAGATGTGTGCCTCCTATGCGGTGGAATGAGACTCCGCCGCGTGCCATGTAGCGCCAAAACCGCCTGCGCTCGGGTGTGTCGCCATCGCCGACAATGATATCTACCGGGCCGTGATATGGCTTGAGCTGATAGGCGGCGGCTAGGGCAAAATAGTAATCGGTAAATCCCGGCACTTGCGGTGCTTCAATCGCGGGAGTGGTCGCCGCCACCTGTGGCGGATTGGAGCGATTGCGGGCCGTGATAATCCGCAATGCCGCCCAACGTCCGCGTAGGTAGGCAACCCGATCGATGTTGGGTTTTTGCCACCAGTGGCGCAGATGAAACAGGCAGCGGCGGGATAGATAGGCCGCCATGTTGCGTGCGTAGATGGATTTAGGGATGGCACCGATGGGCCCGCTATCCATGAGGGCAAGCAGGCCGACGGATTGTCCGAGGCTGCGGAGTTGTTGGGCGACCTCGTAGGCGATTTGGCCGCCCATTGAATAGCCGCCGACGAAGTACGGGCCCTCGGGTTGGAACGAGCGGATCTCCTCGACGTAATGCGCGGCCATGTCCTTGATGCTGATATGGCGGGCGGTTCTGCCATCCAGTCCGACCGCTTGCAATCCATAAACCGGTTGGTCGGAGTCCATCAGCCGGGCCAGATCCACGAATCCGTACACGTCGCCGCCCCAGCCATGCATGAGAAACAAGGGTGGTTTGGGGCCCTGCGGTTGCAGCGGTACCAGCGAACTCCACGCCGGCGTCCAGCGCTCGTCGGTGAGCCGACGGGCCAATAGTTCGACGGTGGGCGCTTGGAACAACGTCGCAATGGGCAGCTTGCACCCGAGCAGGTTCTCGACCGCCGCCGCCAGATGCACCGCTTGCAGCGAGTGCCCGCCCAATTCAAAAAAATTGTCGTGGGTGCCG
Organism: Akkermansiaceae bacterium; assembly: GCA_903908495.1. Taxonomy (GTDB): domain Bacteria; phylum Verrucomicrobiota; class Verrucomicrobiia; order Verrucomicrobiales; family Akkermansiaceae; genus Luteolibacter. The sequence goes on along the minus strand of CAIVSK010000019.1, from coordinate 725 downwards.
ATGTCCTGCCGTCGGAAAAGTTTTTGCCAGATGCGGACCAGTTCCAACTCCAGGAGATTGGTTGGTGCGTTGTCCGGGCTGTCACCGCTGGCGCCGACGTGCGCCGGTTTGGGCAATGCCTTGAGATCCATTTTTCCGTTAGGCGTGAGTGGCAGTTGTTCGAGCCACACCCATGCGCCCGGCAACATGTAGGACGGCAGCTTGGCTGCCAACAGGGTGTGGAGAGCGGTCTCATCAGGGCGAGCCTCGGACTGTGCGACGAGGTAGGCGACGAGTCGCTTGTCGCCGGGGCTGTCTTCACGGGCAATGACCCGCGCATCGCGCAGCGCTGGGTGGCTGCGGAGAATCACCTCGATCTCGCCCAACTCAATGCGGAAACCGCGGATCTTCACCTGCAAGTCGTTGCGCCCCTGAAATTCCAGGCTGCCGTCCGGGAGCCATCTTGCGCGGTCGCCCGTTTTGTAGCAACGTGCAGCGGGCTGCGGGCTGAACGGGTCGGCGATGAAGCGCTCTGATGTTAGATCGGGCTGGTTGCGGTAGCCGCGTGCCAGGCCATCGCCGCCGATGAGGAGATCGCCGGGCAGGCCGATGGGGGCGGGCTGGCCGGCGGCGTCCAACACATAGATCCGGGTGTTGGCCAGCGGCTTGCCGATGTTTACGGGATTGCCGGGGACGAGCGGGTGAGCGGTCGACCAGATGGTGGTTTCAGTCGGGCCGTAGACGTT